>NZ_JBQCGS010000058.1:0-60322 GCF_051955415.1 Flexivirga sp. | reverse complement strand
ACGCCAACGCCGGCGTGCGCACCCGTCACCTGGTGCTGCCGTTGTCGGCGTATGCCGGGCTCGGCGACTTCGGCGCCGCCAACGACGTGTTCATCCGCGAGGGTGTGCGGTTGGGGACGGCTGCGGTCCGGACGGCGTTGGGGCAGGCCGGACAGTGTCCCGAGGACGTGGACCTGATCATCTCCACCACCATCACCGGCCTGGCGGTGCCGTCCCTGGACGCCCGGATCGCCGCGGCGGCCGGGTTCCGCGAGGACGTGAAACGGCTGCCACTGGTGGGCCTGGGCTGTGTCGCCGGGGCCGCCGGCATCGCCCGCGCCCACGACTACCTGCTCGGCGACCCGTCGGCGACGCCGGTGCTGCTGTCGGTGGAGTTGTGCAGCCTGACCGTGCAACGCGACGACCCGTCGACGGCCAATCTGGTGGCCAGCGGGCTGTTCGGTGACGGGGCAGGCGCGGTCGTGCTGCGCGGCGCCGACGCGGCGCCGGGCCGGGCCGGCATACGCGTCCTCGACAGCCGCAGCAGGCTCTACCCCGACACCGAGCGGGCGATGGGTTGGGACGTCGGCTCGACCGGTCTGCGGATCGTCCTCGGCGTGGAGGTCCCCGATCTGGTCCGCACCCACCTGCGCGACGACATCGACCGTTTCCTGGCCCGGCACGGACTGACCCGTGCCGACATCGGCTGGTGGGTCGCGCACCCCGGCGGGCCGAAAGTGCTGGAGGCGATGGCCGAGGCGCTCGACATCGGCGCGGCGGACCTGGGCGTCACCTGGGACTCGCTCGCCCGGGTCGGCAATTTGTCCTCCGCATCGGTGCTGCACGTGCTCGCCGACACGCTGCGTGACCGACCACCGCCCGCCGGGACGTATGGCGTGCTGCTCGCGCTCGGGCCGGGTTTCTGCGCCGAGTTCGTGCTGTTGCGAGCCGACTGATGGCCTGGTTCACCGCGTTCGTCGTGCTGATCGGCCTGGAACGCCTCGCCGAACTGGTGGTCTCGACAAGACATGCGGCCTGGGCGTTCTCCCGCGGCGGCCGCGAATACGGCGCCGGTCACTACCCGGTGATGGTGGTGTTGCACACGGCATTGCTGGCCGGAGCGCTGCTGGAGGCGTGGCTGCTGGACCGACCCTTCCTGCCCGCGCTCGGGTGGTCGATGGTCGCGCTCGTGCTGCTCACGCAGGCGCTGCGCTGGTGGTGCATCCGCTCGCTCGGGAGCTACTGGAACACACGGGTGATCGTCGTGCCCGGTGCGGCGCTGGTGACACGCGGTCCGTACCGCCTGCTGCCGCACCCGAACTACGTGGCGGTGGTCGTCGAGGGCGCGGCCCTGCCGCTGATGCACACCGCGTGGCTGACGGCTGTCGTGTTCACCGTGCTCAACGCCGCCCTGCTCAGCGTCCGGATCCGCGTCGAGGACGTCGCTCTCGGCCGGCGCGCGGCATCGGTATGACGGCCGACCTGATCGTGGTCGGCGGTGGCCCGGTCGGTCTCGGCACCGCCCTGTATGCCGCCCGTGCCGGCCTGGCCACCACCGTGCTGGAACCCCGCGAGGGCGACATCGACAAGGCCTGCGGTGAGGGCCTGCTGCCCGGCGGCCTCGCCGCGCTGGCCCAGCTGGGCGTCGCACCGGCCGGCTTCGAGCTGACCGGCATCACCTACCGCGCACCGGGCGTGCGCGCCACCGTCGCCTTCCGTGCGGGACCCGGCCGTGGTGTGCGCCGCACCGTCCTGCACGGGGCGCTGCGCGCCGCGGCGCTCGGATCCGGCGTGCGGCTGCGGAGCTGCGCGGCCACGGCACTGGAGGCCACGGGGGACCGGGTCGTCGTCCACTGCGCCGACGGCAGCCACGAGGTCGCGGGCGGGGTGATCGCCGCGGACGGGTTGCACTCACCGACCCGGCGGCGGCTGGGACTGGACCGGCCGAGCGAGCGTCGTCAGCGGTTCGGGCAACGCCGGCACTTCCGGATCGAACCGTGGACGGACCGGGTCGAAGTGCACTGGGGGCCGCGCGCGGAAGCCTATGTGACGCCGGTCGCCGACAACCTGGTCGGCGTGGCAGTGCTGAGCAGCGAACGGGCGCCATACACCACGCATCTCGAGCAGTTCCCCGAGCTGTCCGAACGACTACAGGGTGCGCCGGCCGCCGGCGGCGTGCGCGGCGCCGGACCGCTGCGGCAACGTTGCGCGGCACCGGTGCACGGCCGCGTGCTGTTGGTCGGCGATGCCTCCGGCTACGTCGACGCGCTGACCGGAGAGGGCATTTCGCTCGGACTCGCGCACGGTCGTGCCGCCGTCGATGCGATCGTCCGCGGCCGGCCGGAGTCGTACGCGCCCGCCTGGCGATCGCTGAATCGGGTGCCGTATGCCGCAACCGGTCTGCTGGTCCGCGCCACGCGTGCCTCCTGGGTCAGGGAACGCATCGTGCCGGCGGCCGCTGCGGCACCGTGGCTGTTCGGCGCGGCGGTCCATCGGCTCGAAGCGATGTCATGAGCACCGCGCCCGGGTGCGGGGTATGCCGTCAGTCCGTCGCCGGCTCGAACACCTCGACGGCGAGCACGGTGGGCAGGTGCCGGGCGATCTCGGTCCACCTGTCGCCCTCGTCGCAGCTGGCGAAGACCGAGCCGGTGTTGGTGCCGAAGTAGACGCCGGCCGGATCCTGCTGGTCGCCGGTCATGCCCTGCCGCAGGACGGTGAAGAAGCAGGCCTCTTGCGGCAGTCCGGAGCGCAGTGCCTGCCAGGTCGCACCGGCGTCGCGCGAGCGCCATACCGCGGCGGCCGCGTCAGGCGGGTAGCGGCCTTCGCTGTCGCCGTTGAGCGGGACGGTCCACACGGTCTGCGCGTCGCGGGGGTGGGTCCACAGTGGGAAGCCGAAGGTGGAGGGCAGCCCGGTGGTGATGTTGTGCCAGTGCAGGCCGCCGTCGTCGGAGCGCCAGACACCGTGGTGGTTCTGCTGATAGAGGCGGTCGCCGTGGGCGTGCTCAAGGTGGTGCACGCAGAAGCCGGTGTGGCCGTCGGATCCGGCCGCGGGGTGGGTGTTCCCCTCGCCGTCGGCGGCATCGGCGAGGTCGTTGCGCCGCTCCCAGGTCACACCGCCGTCCTCGGTCGCGAAGACGCCTGCGGCGGAGATGCCCACCCACATCTTCTCGGGGTTCTCGGGGTCGACGACGATGGTGTGCAGCACCAGCCCGGCGGCGCCGGGTCCCCAGTCGGGCGCGGACGGATGATCGGTCAGGCCCTTGACCGTCTGCCAGGTCTCGCCGTCATCGTCGCTGACCAGCAGCGTGGCCGGTTTCGTCCCGGCGTAGAGCCGGCCACCGCCACGGCCGAGGGACCACACCTGAGAGAAGTCGGCCCCGAACGGCACCGGTGTCTCGGTCCAGCCGATCGACGCGGCGAACTCGGGGTCGGTCGCCGCCCAGCTGTCCATCTGTCCGGTGGTCAGCTTCGCCGGCTCCCAGGTGTGACCGCGGTCGCGCGAGCGCCATACGCCCGCACCGGTCCAGTCGCCCCCACCGCCGGCCCACAGGGTGCCGGACGCGGCGTCGCCGATGACGTGGTTGATCGGCCACCCGTCGCAGTAAGGGCCGCGGACCGTCCAGCGGGTGCGGTCGCCGGCACCGTCGAGGATGAAGGCGCCCTTGGTCGTGCCGACCAACAGGTGGATGGCTGTGTCGGACATGGGATGCCTCTTCCTCACGGTGCGCCCCGGTGTGGGACAAGATTTCATTCTGGCGCCGTACGAGCTGCTGGGGCAATGCTCGGTTTTCGCGGATCGGGAAGTTTTCCGCGGACCGATGTCGAAGATGTCGGAGGCTGTTCGACGTACGTGTGACAAGCAAGCCGGACCAATCAAGTGGGAGTGATCGACATGCCGCGTTTCATGGGATTCGTGCGGATGGAAGAGGGCATCGGGATGCCGCCGAAGGCGCTGTTCGAGGCGATGGACGTCTACGTCGGGGAACGGGCCGCCAGTGGCGTGTTCCTCGACGGCGGCGGGTTGTTCGGCACCGAGGATGCCGTCAACTTCGTCGTCCGCCACGGCGAGGTGAGCCGAGTGGACGGTCCGTATGCCGAGGCGAAGGAGGTCGTCGGCGGGTGGGCCATCACGCAGTACGACACGCTGGAGGAGGCCGTCGCCGACCAGGAGAAGTTCGCTGAACTGCATGCCAAGCACTGGCCGGAGGTGACCGTGATCGCGACCCTGCGGCAGATCTCCGACGGCCCGGAGGAGCCCGCGCAGTAACGGCGGGGTCACTACGCTGGCCGGGTGCCGGCACACACGCAGACGGGTGATCCGCACGCAGCGATCGTGGCGGCGTGGCGGGCCGAATCGGCCCGCCTCGTCGGCGCGCTCACCCGTATGACGCGAGATCTGGCGCTCGCCGAGGATCTCGCCCAGGATGCGCTGGTCGCTGCGCTGGAGCAATGGCCGGCGACCGGCGTCCCGGACAATCCGGGCGCGTGGCTGATGACGACCGCGAAGCGGCGGGGCATCGACCACTTCCGGCGCGCGGACGTGCTGCGCCGCAAGGTGGCGGAGTTGGAGTCCGCCGGTGGGGGAGAGGAGGGCTCGGTGCCCGATCTCGACGCTCAGGTCGACCACATCGAGGACGATGCGCTGCGGCTGATCTTCCTGTCCTGCCACCCGTCGCTGACGGCCGAGTCACGTGCGGCGTTGACCCTGCGGTTGGTCGGTGGGCTGACGACGGCGGAGATCGCGCGGGGGTTCCTGGTCAGCGAATCGACCATGGGACAACGGATTGCGCGTGCGAAGAAGACACTGGCGCGGGCTCGTGCGGAGTTCGAGCTGCCGACCGGGCAGGAGCGGACCCGGCGCCTCGACGACGTCATGGCAGTCATCTACCTGATCTTCAACGAAGGGTATGCCGCAACCGCCGGCGCCGACTGGATGCGTCCGGAGTTGGCGCACGAGGCGATCCGGCTTGCTCGCATGGTGGCGGCGCTTGCTCCGGGCGAGCCGGAGGTGTTCGGGTTGGTGGCGCTCGTGGAGTTGCAGGCGTCCCGGATGCCGGCCCGGTCGGGCGAGGACGGCACGCCGGTGCTGTTGGAGGCGCAGGATCGGACACGCTGGGACGGTCGGCTGATCCGGCGTGGCCTGTCGGCGCTGCATGAGGCGCAAGTCCTTGCCGCGCAACGGAAACCGGTCGGGCGCTACTTTCTGCAGGCGTCGATCGCCGCGCAGCATGCGCGGGCCGTGCGTGCGAAGGACACCGACTGGCGCCGGATCGCTGCGTTGTACGACGTGTTGGCGGACGCGGCCCCGGGTCCGGTGGTCGAGGTCAACCGCGCGGTCGCGCACGGGCGTGCCTTCGGGGCGGCTGCCGGACTCGAGGTGCTGGCGGCGGTCGCCGAAGACGCGTTGGGTGACTCACCGCTCGTGCCGAGTGTGCGCGGTGATCTGTTGGAGCGGGCGGGGCGGCATACCGAGGCGCGGGACGCGTTCACCGAGGCGGCGGCGCGGACCAGGAACGACAGTGAGCGCGCGATCCTGCGCCGGCGTGCGGGGTTGGCATGATGCGTGGCCGGGTGAAGGTTCAGAACGGTGGCTTCGGCTCGGGCAGCTCGAGGCGTATGTCGCGGGTGGGCCGGTAGATCTGCAGGTTGCAGCCGGCGCGGCGTTCGATGGCTCGGTCCTCGTGTTCTTCCTGGATGAGTTGCAGGTCGTCCAGGTCGGTGAACACGTTGGGTATGACGTCGTGTTCGCGGCAGAGAGCCAGGTGGATGCCGAGTTGTTGCTCTGCGCGACTGACCCTCGGGGGGGCACTGGTCATCGGGCCGATGATGGTCGAACGGCGTGGTGCGCAATCGTCGCGTCAGCGTGTGCCACGTGATGGTGGCATCGTCGTGTTGTCGGCTGGACCAGAACCTGCCGGTCTTGGTGTTGTGATGGCCGCGATGCATGGTGTGCAGATTGTCCGGATGCGTGGCACCGTCCGCCGGTGCGGTGGCGCCGGGTTGGTATTCGGTGTCGTGATCCAGGTCGCCTTCGTATGCCGGCACGCCGCAGTCGCCGGGTGACCGGCAGGTGTGGTCGCGGCCCTGCACCAGCCGCGCCATCGCGGCCGGCGCGCGGTAGGTGTTGGCGGCGTCGATCACTTCGCCGGTGACGGGGTCGGTGACCAACCGTGCCCAGGTCGAACCGGCCTGCAGTGCCACAGCACGGACCTGGTCGGGGGCCAGGAATCCGAGACCGGGCACCTCGGCCGGTCCCTGCGCCATTCCGGGAGCCGAGCGCCGCACGAGATCCTCGGGCAGCAGTGCGGCGAAGGGGACGATGACGTGCAACCGGCCCGCGGGCGCGTCGCCGAGGTGCGCATGGCCGGGAATGGTCCCGGAGATGAGCAGGTCGATGGCGATGTCGGCGCGCAACTGGGCCCGGGGCCGTTCGTCACCACCGGCCCGGGCCGCCTTGGCGAGGTTGGTGATGCGTTGTTGGGCGGCGAAAACGCGAGCCGCGTCACCGGATGCCTGGAACGTCGCGGTGCCGTCCCGGTCGGCGAAGCTGCACGCGTCCCGTGCCTCGAGAGCTTCGCGGTGTTTGCGTGCGCGGTCTGCTTTCGCGCCGTCGACCAGCGCGAGTTGGCGGCGGACCCTGGCGCGGAAACCGGCATGCGACAGCGGCACGGTCGCCATCCAGCCATCGACGGTCGTCGTGCGGTCCGGTGGTGCCAGGAGGCGCTCGATGACTTGTCCGGCCAGCACCGGGTCGAGGTGTGCGGTCTCGGCATACGCGATCCGCGCGCGCTGCCAGCTGCAGCCACCGGCGCGGAGCAGGTCGTGAGCTGCGCCGACACGTTCGCGCATCGCGGTGGCGAAGCGGACCTGCTCGCGCGCCGCTGTCAGCGTCGAACCGGTCAGCAATTGGATCTCGTGCACCACCGCCCGGCACGCGGCCTTGCGGTGCACGGCCACCTTGCGGGCGTATCGGGGATCGTCACGCTGGATGCCGTGCTCGCCGGCCACGTCCTCGACCAGTGCGGCGGTCGCCTCGAGGGACGAGGCGTCCGCGAAGGCCTTGACGGTCTCGGCTGCTTGCACCAGGTCGCCCATGCGCTCCCGCGGCACGTCCCGCCAGCCGGTGTGCCGCGCTTGTTCGGCGAGCTCGGTGAACGCGACGATGACGGCGTCGGGCAGGCCTGACACGTCGATGACACGAGCGGCGTCGCTGGGCGCGTTGGCACCGTCGTCGGAACCCATCACCGGTCACCTCCCACCGTCTCGTCGCTTCTTGATGTCTTCGACTCTAGCGGCGACCACCGACAACCCTCCTCGGCCAAAGCCCATGAGTCACAGAGACTTCCGCGACATGATGGTGGCATGCGCACACGCCGCGGACTCTTCGTCGCACCGTTCGATGCCCTGGCCGACCCACGGGTCGTTGCCGACTTGGCCGCCCGGGCGGAAGGAGCCGGCTGGGACGGGTTCTTCCTCTGGGACCACTTGCAGTACGGCGATCGCGTGGATGCCATCGCGGACGTGTGGACGTGCTGCGCGGCCGTCGCGATGCAGACCGAGCGGTTGCTCTTCGGCCCGATGGTGACGCCGCTGCCGCGGCGTCGACCGCAGGTGCTGGCGCGGCAGGCGGCCAGCCTGGCGGTGCTCTCCGCTGGCCGGTTCGTCCTCGGTCTCGGGCTGGGTGACGACTGGGTGGGTGAGTTCAGTTCCTTTGGCGACGAAGCTGATCCGAAGGTGCGTGGCCGCATGCTCGACGAAGGTCTCGAGACGCTCACCGCACTGCTGAGCGGCAACCCGGTCGACCGTGAAGGGACCCACTACGTCGCCCGGAACGCTCGTTTTCGTCCTGCTCCCGCCGTGCCGATCTGGCTGGCCGGACGCTTCGGCAATCGTGCGCCGTTGCGCCGGGCCGCGAGGTATGACGGCTTCTTCGTCATCGGCCTGGAGACCCCGGACGACCTGGAAGAAGTGACAGCTGCGGTGGCCGATCACGACCCGGCTCCGGGCTTCGAGATCGTGCTCGACCTTCGGCCCGATCAGGACCCTGGCCCATGGCTGGACCGCGGCGCATCATGGGTGCTCACCCGGATCGGTCCGTTCGACATCGATCTCGCCGATGTCCGGCGGATCATCGACGCGGGCCCCGGCGACTGAACGCAGGGCCCTCAGCGGTCGGTGCTCCGCGCGCCCGGAGAATAGGCTCGGCGTGCCTACCCCACGGCGCTCACGAACCGCTCACGAACGCTTTCGATTGGATGTAGATGACAACCACCACACAGATCCGGCTGGCGGCATACCCGGTGGGCATGCCGCAGGACAGCGATTTCGAGACGGTGACGGCCGAGCTGCCCGCGCTGGCCGACGGCCAGGTGCTGCTGCGGACGATCTACCTGTCGCTCGACCCCTACATGCGTGGCCGGATGAGCACCGCCAAGTCGTATGCCGCCTCGCTGCAGCTGGGTGATGTCATCGTGGGCGGCACCGTGTGCGAAGTGCTGGACTCGCGGGCGGACGAATTCGCCACCGGCGACATCGTGCTGGCCTACACGGGGTGGCAGACCCACGCCGTCGCGGCCGCCATGCAGCTGCGCCGGCTCGACCCCGAGCAGGCACCCATCTCGACGGCGCTCGGTGTGTTGGGTATGCCGGGGTTCACGGCATACGCCGGTCTGCTGGAGCTGGGAAAGCCCAAGCCGGGCGAGACCGTGGTGGTGGCCGCAGCGGCCGGCCCGGTCGGGTCCGCTGTCGGACAGATCGCACGCGTCAAGGGCGCACGCGCCGTGGGCATCGCAGGTGGTCCGGAGAAGTGCCGGATCCTGTTGGAAACGTACGGTTTCGACGCCGCGGTCGACCACTGGTCACCGACGTTCGCCGAGGACCTCGCCGCCGCGACACCCGATGGCATCGACGTCTACTTCGAGAACGTCGGCGGGCCGGTCACCGAGGCCGTCGTGAAGCGGCTGAACCTCTACGCGCGCATACCTGTCTGCGGGCTCGTCGCCGGATACAACGCCACCGAGAAGCCCACCGGTCCGGACCAGCTGCCCGGCTTCATGCAGCGCATCCTCACCTTGAGTCTGACGGTTCGCGGATTCATCCAATCCGAGTTCGTGCCCACGCATTACGAGTCCTTCCAACGTGACATGTCCGCCTGGGTCCGCGACGGCCAGGTCAACTACGTGGAGGATGTCGTGGACGGGCTCGACCAGGCGACCGAAGCGTTCCGCGGCCTGCTCACCGGCCGCAATGTCGGTAAGCTACTCGTCCGCGTCGGGGACGACCCGACGCCGGAGGCACGAGGTCAGTGAATCTGCTGGCGCAACAACGGGATCCGCCCACCGGCGAGCACCATGTCGACCTGGCGCGGCGACAACCGGTGCCGCAGCGTGTATGACGCCTCGCTCCGCGAGTTGGAGGCCTGCACCGTGTCGCCCGCTCGCAGCGCGTCGTGCAATCCCTCCAACACGAGGGTGTCGCCCAGCTTCAGGTCGTCGTAGTTGTCGGCGTCGTCGAACTCCAGCGCGAGGATCCCGAAGTTGGCGAGGTTCTGCCAGTGGATCCGGGCGAACGACGTGGCGATCACCACGCGCAGACCGAGGTAACGCGGTGCGATCACGGCATGCTCACGTGACGACCCCTGCCCGTAGTTCTCCCCGCCGACGATGATGTGCCCGCCGTCGTCCCGCACAGCCGTCACCCGTTCGACATACTCCGGATCCACCGCGTGATAGACGAATTCGGCGATCTTCGGGATGTTGCTGCGGTAGGGCAGCACCTTGGCGCCGGCCGGCAGGATCTCGTCGGTCGAGACGTTGTCTCCCACCTTCAGACCGACCGGTGCCTCGACGCGGTCGGGCAGTCCGTCGAAGTCCGGCAACGTGGAGATGTTCGGCCCCTTGACGAGCTCGACCTCACGCGCCTCCGTCTCGGGCAACGGCGCGACGAGCATCTCGGTGTTCACGCTGGCGTGCTCCGGCAGCGTCGGACGCGGACAGGGCATATCCAGTTCGCGCGGATCGGTGATCACCCCGGTCAGCGCAGCGGCCGCCGCCGTCTCCGGCGAACACAACCACACCGAGTCCTCTTGCGTGCCGGACCGTCCCGGGAAGTTGCGCGGCATGGTCCGCAGGCTGTTGCGCCCGGTGGCCGGGGCCTGACCCATCCCGATGCAGCCGAGGCAACCGGACTGGTGCACCCGCGCACCGGAGCTGATCAGGTCGAACAGCCAGCCGCCCTTGGTCAGGTCCTGCAGGATCTCCCGGGACGTCGGGTTGATGTCGACCGACACACCCCGGTCGGCATACCGGCCACGCATCGTCTCGGCGACGACCGCGAAATCGCGCAGCCCCGGGTTGGCCGACGAGCCCACGACCACCTGCGACACCGGCTCGCCCGCGACCTCGCGCACCGGCACGACGTTGCCGGGCGAGGACGGCTTGGCGATCAACGGCTCCAGGGTGGACAGATCGATCTGCTCCTCCACGTCGTATGACGCCCCGGCGTCGGCCAGGATCTGCTGCCAGTCGTCGGCACGGTCCTCGCTGGTCAGGAATCGTCGTACCTCGTCATCGGAGGGGAAAACGGTTGCAGTTGCTCCGAGTTCGGCTCCCATGTTGGCGATGACGTGGCGATCCATCGCCGTCAGGCCGGCCAGCCCCGGGCCGTGGTATTCGATGATCCGGTTGACGCCGCCCTTGACCCCGTGCCGACGCAGCATCTCCAGCACGACGTCCTTGGCCGACACCCAGTCGGGCAGTTCACCGGTGAGTTCGACACCCCAGATCTGCGGCATCCGCAGGTAGAGCGGCTCGCCCGCGAGCGCCATGGCCACGTCGAGCCCACCGACCCCGACGGCCAGCATGCCGATCGCACCGGCGGCGCAGGTGTGCGAGTCCGAGCCGGCCAGTGTCGCACCGGGCCGCCCGAACCGCTGCTGATGGGTCGGGTGCGACACCCCGTTGCCCGGGCCGGAGAACCACAGCCCGAACCGCTGCGCGGCCGAACGCAGGAACGCATGGTCGTCCGGGTTGCGTTCGTCCTCCTGCAGCAGGTTGTGATCGACATACTGCACGGCGACCTCGGTCCGGACACGGTCCAGGCCCAGCGCCTCGAGCTCCAGCATGACCATGGTGCCGGTGGCGTCCTGCACCAACGCCTGGTCGACACGCAGCGCGATCTCCGAGCCGGGCGTCGGCTCGCCGTCGACGAGATGGTCGCGAATCAGCTTCTGTGCCACGGTGAGCGCCACCGGCCGCTCCTCTCCGGTCGAGCCGCCGGAGGAAGGGCGCTCGGCCTCGTCGGGTCCTTCCACCCTAGACCGGACGTGCCCGACCGGCGCGGCTCACCGCTTCGCCCGGCCGCCGAGCTCGCGCCGGGCGCGGTCGTAGAACGCGTACGTCGCCTGCATCGCGTCGTCGAAGGTGACCCGCGGCGGACGTGCCCGGGTGGACGCCTTGAGCTGCTCGACGCGTTCGGCGTCGACCAGCAGCTTCGCCAGGCTCTCGACCATGTCGTCGGCGTCGTCGACCAACAGTCCCTCGACACCGCTCTCGACGAAGTCGGCCAGCCCGGTGAAGTTGTATCCGACCACCGGGACGCCGGCGCTGCGCGCCTCCAGTGCCGCGATCCCGAACGCCTCCTGCCGGGACGGGGCCACGAACAGGTCCGACTCGTGCAGCAGGTCGCGGATCTCCTCGGGGGTGCGGTGGCCCAGCAGGTGAACCCAGTCCCGCAGCCCGAGCTCGTCGATCTGCTTGGCCCGGTCGTCGTGCCGCGGGCCGGCACCGACGATGGAGACCGACACCGGCGTGCCGGCCGGCACCTCGGCCTGCACCCGGGACATGATCTCGATGAACTCGTCGATGTGCTTGCGCTTCTTCAGCCGGCCGACCAGCACCACCCGGAAGTCCGGGTCGCCCGCGCGATGCAGCGAAGGCGCCGCGGGGGACCACCACTGGGTGTCCACCAGATTGGGCACCACCGACACCTCACCGCAGCGTGGATAGACCCGCCGGATGTGCCGGGCGATCATCGTGCTCACGCCGGAGTAGACCACCCGCATCCGGGACGGCCCGAAGAACACGCCGCTGACGAAGCGGTGCACGGAAGCGACCTTCCACCACACCGAGTGCACGGTCACCGCAACCGGTATGCCGCGCCGGCTCGCCGCCCGGACCGCGTAGATCGCGATGGGGGAGGCGACCGTGAAATGCGCATGGACCACGTCCACGTCCTCGCGGTCGAAGACCTCGGCGACCATCGCGTGGTTGAGCGACGGGAACGCGATCGTCAGCCACCGGGTGCGCAGGCCGCGGTGCACGTCCAGGCTGGTCGGCGCCGCGCCGTCCTTGTTGACCGCGGTGATGATCGACACGTCGTGACCGTCGGCCTGTTCGGCGAGCGCGAGCGCCTCCACCTGCCGCTCGATGCCGCCGACGTCGGGCGGGAAGGAATCTGCGACGTGGACGATCCTCACCGGCTCCTCCGCGACGTGTCGGAGTGCTGCGGGGTCGTCGTCATGCCACGCGGCCGGGGGCGCTGTGCAGCCGGACCGGCAGCGAGTCCACGCCATACACGATGGACAGGTCACGGAAGGTGAGCTGCTCCGGCGGCACGGCCAGCTCCAGCTGCGGGAAGCGGCCCACCAGGCCGAGGAACGCCGACCGCAACTCCATCCGTGCCAGTTCGGCGCCGACGCAGCGATGGAATCCGTGACCGAAGCCCAGGTGGGTCGGGCGGTCCAGGTGCGGGTTGATCGTGTCGGTGTCGGCCCCCAGCGCACCGTCCCGGTTGGCGCCGGAGAGCGACACGATGACGACGTCACCCTTCTTGATCGGCTTGCCGAACAACTCCATGTCGTCCTTGGCGAACCGCGGGAAGGTGATCTGCACGACCGACAGATAACGCAGCAACTCAGCCACCACGCTGTCGACGTGCTCGGGCCGGCCGGCCAGCGCGTAGCTCGCCGGTTCGCGCAGCAACGCGAGGGTGCCCAGCGACAGCATGCTGGCGCTGGTCTCGTAACCGCCGGTGAAGACCCCGTCGGCCAGGCCACCGAGGTCGTCGTCGCTGACGTCGTCGCCGAGTTCGCGGATGATCTGCCCGATCAGCCCGTCGCCGGGCTGGAGCCGCTGCCGGTTCACCGCATCCTGCAGGAAGGCGCGTGACTCCGACATCGCCCCAAATGCGCCGGCGCCACCCTCGGTGATGTCGAAGCGGGCATGGCCCAGCTTGCGGAAGTGCTCACGGTCCTCCACCGGCAGCCCCAGCAGCTCGCAGATGACCAGGAACGGGATCGGGAACGCGAACTCCTCGACCAGATCGACCACCGGACCGGCGGCCTCCATGGCGTCCAGGCGTTCGCTGACCACGCGATCGATGACCGGTTGCAGCCGCGCCAGCCGGCGCAGGGTGAACTCCGGCGTGAGGATCTTGCGCAGCCGGGTGTGTTCGGGCGGGTCGGTGAAGCCCAGCCCGCCGATCGTGACGTCGCTGCCCATGCCCAGCATCGGACGGATGTCGGTGCTGTAGCTCTTGGTGTCGGCCAGGACGGCCTTGGCCTCGTCGTAGCCGGTGACCAGCCAGACGTTGATGCCGAACACCCGGCGCATGCGTTGCACCGGGCCTTGCTCGCGCATCAGCCCGAGCTCGGGGACGGGATCCATGCCGTTGCGCCGCAACGGCATGGTGAGCTTCTTGGGAAGCACCGGAAGTCCTGCCAGCCCCGAGGAACGACCTGCTGCGGCAGTTGACAGCAGTCGCTGGGCGACCCACCGACGGATCGATGTCGTCGCGTTCACTGTGGTTCGTCTCCTGGAAATACGGTGGATGCTGCGTGTCCCCTGTGCCGGGTCGCCGCGGTGTCGCGCGGCCTCGGCACCGTAGCGGAGCCGAGCGGGCAGCAGCATCAACCGTAACCGACAGGGGGTCCGTTCGCGGCCCGGCACGCTCACGCCGTGTCGAGCCGTCGGTCCACTGCCGTTAATCTGTCGGCCGTGTTGCTTCCAGCTGTTCCGCGACGAGGCGGGTCGTCATGACCGGTGACGACCGGCGCGCCCCCGCGAGCGCACACTTCGGGCACTACGAGCTGCACGAGGTCATCGGCACCGGCGGCATGGGCCAGGTCGCCCGCGCCACCGACACCCGGCTGGGCCGCGACGTCGCGTTGAAGGTGATGCACCCCTCGACCGCCACCGACGACGAATATCGCGCGCGCTTCCAGCGCGAGGCGGCGATCGTCGCCCGGCTCACCGACCCGCACGTCATACCGATCCACGGGTATGGCGAGATCGACGGCCGGCTCTACCTCGACATGCGGCTGGTCGAGGGCCGCAACCTGGCCCAGCTGCTGGACCGGGGGCTGCTGGAGGTGTCCCGCAGCCTCGACCTGCTCAGCCAGATCGGCGCCGCGCTGGACTCGGCGCACCGGGCCGGCCTGGTGCACCGGGACGTCAAGCCGTCCAACATCCTGGTCGACCCCAAGGGCTTCGCCTACCTGGTCGACTTCGGCATCGCCGCCAGCGTCACCCAGCAGGACCTGACCGCGACGGGGCAGATCGTGGGCAGTGCGTCATACATGGCGCCGGAGCGCCTGCAGTCACCACCGCGCTCGGACGCCCGCAGCGACGTCTATTCCCTCGCGTGCGTGCTCTACCAGGCGCTGACCGGCAGCAAGCCGTTCGTGGCGGGGGAGCAGGTGCAGCTGATCTCCGCGCATCTGAACGCCCCGCCGCCGTCGCTGCGGCAGCATCGCAGCGATCTGCCGGAAGCGCTGGACCGCGTGGTGCGCTCCGGTATGGCGAAGGACCCGGCGCAGCGGCCGGCCAGTGCGCCGGAACTGATGGACGCCGCACGCGCCGCGATGTCGCAACCACGCCGGCCGGTCACACCCGCGGCGCCGCGCCACGCCGCGCCCGCCGCTGCCGCTCCCCGCGCCGCGGACCGACCGCCGCAGAGCCACGGCGCCACCAGGACGCCGGGGCCGGGGCATGGCGCGACGCGCACACTGTGGGTCGTCGCGGCGCTGATGGCGCTGATCTGCGTCGCCGTGGTGGCGTACGCGATCGCCACCCGCTGAGCGGCGCCGAGTAATCTGTCACCGCGTCGCCGGGCGCTCCAGCTGTATGGCGAGCCGGCGCTCGCCATACACCCGCCATACCGAAGGAGAACACCCGTGTCAGCAGGCCCAGCCGCCCCCACCGCCGCCACCGGCCGACGGGTCGAGCAGGCCACGACGGGCACCGAACTCTTCGGCGACGACCGCACGATCGTGGCGATGACCGTCGACGGCGAACTGCAGGACCTGTTCCGGCAGATCCCGGCGGGCGCGCTCGTCGAGCCGGTCCCGATCGACTCGCCCGACGGCCTCAACGTGCTGCGCCACTCGACCGCGCACGTGCTCGCGCAGGCGGTGCAGCAGATCTACCCGGACGCCAAGCTCGGCATCGGGCCGCCGATCACCGACGGGTTCTACTACGACTTCGACGTCGACACCCCGTTCACGCCCGAGGACCTCAAGGCCCTCGAGAAGGCGATGCAGAAGATCATCAACGAGGGCCAGACGTTCCAGCGCCGCGAGATCAGCGACGACGACGCGCGCGCCGAACTCGCCTCGGAGCCCTACAAACTCGAGCTCATCGGGCTCAAATCGAAGGCCGGTGACGCGGCCGAGGGCGCCGACGCCGAAGTCGGCGAGGGCGGCCTGACGATCTACGACAACGTGCGCCGGGACGGCACCGTGGCCTGGGGCGACCTGTGCCGCGGGCCGCACCTGCCGTCGACCAAGCTAATCGGCAACGCCTACAAGATCATGCGGTCGGCCGCGGCCTACTGGCGCGGCTCGGAGAAGAACCCGCAGCTGCAGCGCATCTACGGCACCGCGTGGCCGACCAAGGCCGAGCTGAAGGCCTACCTGGACCGGCTCGCCGAGGCGGAGAAGCGCGACCACCGCAAGCTGGGTGCCGAGCTGGACCTGTTCAGCTTCCCCGAGGAGCTCGGGTCCGGGCTGCCGGTCTTCCACCCGAAGGGCGGCGTCATCAAGCGCGAGATGGAGGACTACGTGCGCGCCCGGCACCTGGAGGAGGGCTTCCAGTACGTCGGCACGCCGCACATCTCCAAGGACGGGCTCTTCCACACCAGCGGCCACCTGCCCTACTACGCGGACACGATGTTCCCGGGCATGGAGCTGGAGGGCGCGCAGTACCGCCTGAAGGCGATGAACTGCCCGATGCACAACCTGATCTTCTCCTCGCGCGGACGTTCCTACCGCGAACTGCCTTTGCGTTTGTTCGAATTCGGCTCGGTCTACCGCTACGAGAAGTCCGGTGTCGTGCACGGACTCACCCGGGTGCGCGGTATGACGCAGGACGACTCGCATTCCTATGTGACCGCGCAGCAGGCACCCGACGAGATCCGGCACCTGCTGAACTTCGTGCTGTCGCTGCTGCGCGACTTCGGCCTGGAGGACTTCTACCTGGAGCTGTCGACCCGCGACACCGAGGGTGACAAGAAGGACAAGTTCATCGGCACCGACGAGCAGTGGGAGACCGCCACCGCGATCCTGGAGCAGGTCGCCACGGAGTCGGGCCTGGAGCTGGTCCCGGACCCGGGCGGTGCGGCGTTCTACGGCCCGAAGATCTCGGTGCAGGCCCGCGACGCCATCGGCCGCACCTGGCAGATGTCCACCATCCAGTACGACTTCAACCAGCCGCACCGCTTCGGGCTGGAGTACCAGGCTGCCGACGGCACGCGCCAGGAGCCGGTGATGATCCACTCGGCGAAGTTCGGGTCGATCGAGCGTTTCCTCGGGGTGCTGGTGGAGCACTACGCGGGCGCCTTCCCTCCATGGCTGTCACCGGTGCAGGTGCTCGGAGTGCCGGTGGCCGAGGAGTTCGCGCCATACCTGCAGGATGTGCTGGATCAACTGCGCGCCAAGGGCGTTCGCGTCGAGCTGGACGACTCCGACGACCGCTTCCCGAAGAAGATCCGCAACGCCAGCAAGTCCAAGGTGCCGTTCGTGCTGATCGCCGGCGAGGAGGACCGCTCGGCCGCCGCCGTGTCGTTCCGCTTCCGCGACGGCTCGCAGCGCAACGGCGTGCCGGTCGCCGACGCCATCGCCGAGATCGAGTCGGCGATCCGGGACAAGCGGCAGGTCTGAGCGGACCCGGTGAGCTGGGAACTTCCTGAGCGCACCGCCGGTTGAACACAGTGCAGCCCCCACGGACACTCGAGGCCCCGGGGGCTGCACCACGTTCTTGACCTCGCCCCAAGGGCAGGGTTCAGACTCATGGGCATGCAGGAACTGACCGCCGGAGACTTCTCCCGAGCGACCGGGCTGAGTCCCAAAGCCCTTCGGCTGTATGCCGACTCGGGCCTGTTGCTGCCGCAGCGGATCGACGAGCGCAACGGCTATCGCTACTACGGCGCGGAACAATTGGCTCGCGCGCAGCGCATCACCCTGCTGCGTCGTGCCGGTGCCCCGTTGTCGATCGTCGAGGCGGTCGTCGATGCGCCGGACCGGATCCGTGCGGCACAAGTCCTCGATCAATGGTGGCGTGGCCACGAGCAGCTGCATCGCGAACAGCGGAACGTCGTCGATCACCTGCGCGCCGAGTTCGAGTCCGGTGCAACCGCGGCCGTCGAGCTCGACGTCCGACGTCGCACGGCGTCCGAGCGCACGGTCGCATCCGTGACTCGCCGGGTGCTGCAGCCCGGACTGGTGGCGACGTTCGTCGAGGCGGAACAACTCATCTGCGAGCACCTGAAGGCTCACGATGCGAGCCGAACCGTCGAGTTCTGGGTGATCTACCACGGCGTGGTCAGCCCGGACAGTGACGGGCCGATCGAGATCTGCGTGCCTTTCGAAGGGTCGGTGCCACCGACCGCAGACGTGATGATCCGGGTCGAACCCGGCGGCGATCAGCTCTACACCGAGATCGGCGCCGCACTGTGCGGCTATCCCCAGATCCTGCAGGCGTATGCCGCGGTAGCGCGTGCCGCGCACGGGCTGCAACCGATCGGCGCACCCCGCGAACGCTACGTCAGTGACTGGGACGGCAGCCCCGGGGCGCAGCACGTCGCGGACATCGTCCAGCCGATCGCCACGAATCACTGAGAGAACGGAACTGCGCATGACAACACTTGCTCCCACCGGCACGATCGATTACGCGACCCACACGCCATACAGCGACCCCGGGCGCTTCGCCGGCCGGCTCGAGGCAGTTCCCACGGACTTCGACCGGCTCTGCGCCGTGGTGCGCAACGTGATCGAGCACTACCGCGCGTCCGAGTACGAACTCCCGGCGGACACCATCGGCGACATTCACGCGCGGTGGATCGATCGCACCCTCCGGTCGGACGACGACCGGCACGGTACCGACCTCGCCGCGCCGCGTGAGCCGCGGTCCCGTGTGCAGGGATGTTGTCGCGACCACACGCTGCTGAGCATCGCGATCCTGCGCCAGCACGGCATACCCGCGCGCTCGCGGATCGGCTTCGCCGACTACTTCGTCGACGGCTGGCACCACGACCACGTCGTGCCCGAGGTGTGGCTGAGCGGCCGCTGGGTCCGGTTCGACCCGGAACTGGCAGCGCCGACACCGCTGCTGCCGGATCCACGGGACATTCCGGCGGGCAACGGATTCCACACCGCCGCAGAGGTATGGCGAGCCCATCGTGCCGGCACGATCGACGTCGAGACATACGGGGTGGATCCGTCGATACCGGTGGCGCGCGGTGCGTGGTTCGTCCGCAACTATGTCGTGCTGGAGGTGGCACACCGCTTCGGCGACGAGCTCTTGCTGTGGGACAACTGGGGGACGATGGCCGGCCCCGGCTCGGATGGCCAGGACGCCGACCTCGTCGACGACGTGGCGGCGCTGCTAGTGGCAGCGGACACCGGTGACCGCGGCGCCGAGCGACGCCTGCTGGAGTGGTACCGCGCCGACGATCGCCTGCACCCGGGTGATCATGTGCTCCGGGTGAGCCTGCCGGGCGAAGACGTGGTCCTGGACTCGCTCCGCTGACCCAGCCGGCGCGTCGACACGTACACCTGCCGGGTTGATACGCCAGTCTCGAGAGGTCGACGGATGCCGTCAAGCCGAATCCTCACGACATCCGGTGACCTCTCGGTGCTCGGAGGCGGTGACAGGGCGTGGCCGTCAGACGCGATACGGATCAATACGTTTCGCGACGAACGTATCGACGTCTGACCGCCCATGGGACACTCGCCCTGTGACCGACGAACTGGACGGCGTGCGCATCGAGCGAGCCGCGCCCGAGGACGCCTTCGTGCTGGCGGCGATGACGCTGCGGTGGGATCTGGAGGGTGGATCGCCCCGCCGGGACGGGTTCATCGACGAGTTCGCCGAGGCGTGGCTGGCGCAGGGGGAGACACGCCCGGCCTGGCTGGCCAGGCGGGCCGATGGTGACCCGGTCGGCTTCGTGATCGGCATCCTGGCCACCAGCCTGCCCAGTCTGCGCCGACCGACCGGTGGCTGGCTGCACCTCAGTTCCTTCTACGTCGTCCCGGCACTGCGCGGCCACGGCCTGGGCGAGCGGATGATGCAGGAGGTGCTGGACTGGGCGCGTCGCAAGCAGCTCTACCGGCTGCAGCTGAACGCGACCGACCAGGCGCGCGGCTTCTACCGGCGGGCCGGGTTCGGCGGTCCGCAGGACACGCTGATGCAGTACGTACTCACCGACCGCTTGCCCACGTCCTGAGTGCCGCGCGGGCTACTCGGGACGACGCTCGTCCGACGGGGAGGTCGGTTCGACGACGAACACCGGGATCAGTCGGTCGGTGTTGGCCTGGTACTCGGCATACGGCGGGAAGGCAGCCACCGCGCGCTCCCACCACTGCTCGCGCTCCGCGCCGCTGATCTCGCGCGCGATGCCGTCGTGTTTCACCGCGCCGTCCTGAACCTCTACTTCAGGGTTGGCCTTGATGTTGTGGAACCAGGCGGGGTGCTCGGGAGCGCCGCCCTTGGACGCCACGGCGGCATACACGCCGTCGTGCTCGACCCGCATCAGCGGGACGCGGCGCAGCTTGCCGGTCTTGGCACCGCGGATCGTGTAGACGACGACCGACATCCCGTTGACGTCCACCGAGGCGGTGGTGCCGGTCTCGTCGATCTTCGCCAGTTGGTCCTTGACCCATCCGGTCTTCTCGTCGGCGTATTCGCCCTGCAACGGCATGTCGTCTCCTCAGTGCATCTCGGGAAGTCCTCCTCGCTCGTCAACCGAGACGGGACGGCGGTTGTTCCACGGCCACGACATACCATCGCGGTATGCCGCAGGAGATCGAGCCCGAAGCCGACTTCGCACGCGTCCCGGACGGGTTCGAACGGCTGTGGACCCCGCACCGGATGGCCTACATCGAGGCCGCCAAGCCGGACCATGACGACGACGGCGCGTGTCCGTTCTGCGCCGCGCAGGGCCGAAGCGACGAGCGGGCGCTCATCGTGCACCGCGGCCGGACCTGTTTCGTCATCCTCAACCTGTGTCCCTACAACCCCGGCCACCTGCTGATCTGTCCGAACCGGCACATCCCGTCCTACCTCGATCTGACCGACGAGGAGACGACCGAGTTCACCGCGCTCACCCGCCAGGCGATCCGCGCACTCACCGCGGCGTCGGCGCCGCACGGGTTCAACCTGGGCATGAACCAGGGCGAGGTCGCCGGGGCCGGCGTCGCCGCCCACCTGCATCAGCACGTCGTGCCGCGCTGGGCGGGCGACTCCAACTTCCTGCCCATCGTCGGACAGACCAAGGCGCTGCCCGCACTGCTGGCGGACACCAGGTCGCGGCTCGCCGACGCCTGGCCAAGGGACTGAGCCCGACCGACCGGTAACCTGACGGCACCATGCTCAACCGTTACGCCCGGGCGGCGATCACCACATTCTTCACGCCACTGGCGAAACTGCTGCTGCGGCTGGGCATCTCTCCCGACGTCGTCACCATCGTCGGCACGCTGGGCGTGTGCTTCGGCGCGCTCGCCTTTTACCCCCGCGGCAGCTTCTTCTGGGGCACGGTCGTGATCACCCTGTTCATCTTCTCCGACACCCTCGACGGCAACATGGCCAGGATGTCGGGCCGCTCCAGCGTGTGGGGCGCCTACCTCGACTCGACACTGGACCGCGTCGGTGACGCAGCCATCTTCGGCGCCCTGGTGCTCTGGTATGCCGGTGACGGCGACAACCTCGTCATGGCCGGTCTCGCCCTCGCCTGCCTCATCCTCGGCATGGTCGTCTCCTACTCCAAGGCCCGCGCCGAGGGCCTGGGTATGACGGCCAACGTCGGCATCGCCGAACGCTCCGAACGCTTGGTCGCAGTGCTGGTCACCACCGGACTGGTCGGGATCCCGTGGCTGCACCTGCCCACGGCGGTGCTCGGAGTGGTCCTGGCGCTGCTGGCGATCGCCAGCCTGGTCACCGTGCTGCAGCGGATGCTGACCGTGCGCAGCCAGGCGCTGGGCGGAGCCGGGGAACTGCCGAAGTGACCCTGCGGGACCGCGCGGAGGGCGTGGCCTATCGCGCCGCCTGGCGGCTGGTCCAGCGCCTACCCGAGCGCGCCGCCTACGGCGCCTTCGACCGCGTCGCCCGGACCATGCACCGGCGCAACGGTCGCTCGGTGCAGCGCATGCGCGACAACTACGCGCTGGTCCGCCCGGAATTGGACCAGGCCCGGCTGGATGCGCTGGTGGCGCAAGGCGTTGCGTCCTACCTGCGTTATTGGTGCGACGCCTTCCGGCTCCCGCGGGAGACCCCCGCGACACTCGACGCGCGGATCCGGCTGACCGGACACGACGCCGCGGCCCGGGCCATCGTCGAGCGCGGCGAGCCGCTGATCCTCTTCCTCGGGCACCTGGGCAACTGGGACCACTGCGGCGCCTGGGCGACCCACCACTTCGCGCCGGTGACCACGGTCGCCGAACGGCTCGAGCCGGCGTCCGTCTTCGACGCGTTCGTCGACTTCCGGGAGTCCCTCGGCATGCGGATCCTGCCGCTGACCGGTGGCGACAACGCCTACCCGCAGCTGCGGCAGGCCGTCGCCCGTGGTGGATTCGTGCCGTTGCTGGCCGACCGCGATCTCACCCGCAGTGGCGTCGAGGTCACTCTGTGCGGACACCGCACCCGGGCGGCCGCCGGGCCGGCCCGGCTGGCGCTGGAGACCGGTGCCGCGCTCTTCCCGCTGGCGATCACCTATGAGCCGATCCAGGGGCGGTCGGCGCACCGGGTGGTCGCCCGCTTCGGCGCCCGGGTGACGGTGCCTGCCGACGGCTCGGATGCCGAGCGGGTGCGCGCGATGACGCAACAGTGCGTCGACGACCTCGGGGAGACGATCAGGGCGCGGACCCAGGATTGGCACATGATGCAGAAGGCCTTCGTCACCCCGCGGGACCCGCGATGAGGATCGGCATGGTCAGCCCCTACGCGTTCAACGTGCCCGGGGGCGTGCAGTTCCACGTGCGCGACCTGGCCGAGCACCTGTTGTCCCAGGGGCACGACGTGCGGGTGCTCGCCCCCGCCGACGAGGACGCCGACCTGCCCGACTACGTGGACCCGGCGGGCCGAGCCGTGCCGGTGCCCTACAACGGGTCGGTCGCCCGGTTGCTCTTCGGCCCGGTCACCGCAGCACGGGTCGGCCGCTGGATCGACCGCGGCGGCTTCGACGTGCTGCACGTCCACGAACCCTTCGCCCCGAGCGTCTCCATGCTGGCGATGATGGCCGCCGACGGCGCGGTGGTGGGCACGTTCCACTCCAGCACGATGCGCTCGCGGGTGCTGCTGACCCTGATGCCGTTGCTGGAGGCTCAGCTGGAGAAGTTGAGCGGCCGCATCGCAGTGTCGCCGGAGGCGCTGCGGACCATCCACCGGCACGAGGGCGCCGCCGACGCGCTGATCATCCCCAACGGGGTGTATGTCGATCGGTTCGCCGGCGCCCCGCTCGTGCCGCGCTGGCGGGGGAGTGACGACCGTCCCACGATCGCCTTCTTGGGCCGGCTCGAGGAGCCGCGCAAGGGTCTGTCGGTGCTGCTCGAGGCGATGCCGCGGCTGCTGGATGCGCGTCCCGGCCTACGGCTGCTGGTCGCCGGTCCGGGTGACCCCGGAGAGGCGCTGCGCCATACGACGACCAGGGTGCGAGCGGCCACCGAGTTCCTCGGCATGGTCAGCGAGCCGGACAAGGCCTCGCTGCTGCGGTCGGTCGATGCGTATGTCGCGCCCAACACCGGTGCGGAGAGCTTCGGCATCATCCTGGTGGAGGCGATGAGCGCGGGAGCTCCCGTGGTCGCCAGTGACCTGCCGTCCTTCACCGATGTGCTGGCCGACGGCGCCGCCGGTGCCATGTTCCGCACCGGCGACCCGGACGCCCTGGCCGGGACCGTGGTGCGGCTGCTCGGTGACCCGGGCGAGCGTGCCGCGTTGTCGGCAGGCGGCGCGCTGCGGGCGCGCGACTTCGACTGGCCGAGAGTGTCGGCGGACCTGATGGATGTCTACGAGACCTGTCGTGCGGCGCGGCCCGGCGGTGTGCGAGCGGCGTCCACCGGGCGTGCCAAACGAGTGCTGCGGGGGCGTGACTGATGCGGATCCTGGCGTGGATCGCGCTGGTGGTCGCTATCGGTGCGCTGGTCGCCTGGTACCTGTCCTACACCGCGGCCCGGCTCGACCGGCTGCACACCAAGGTCGAAGGGTCGGTGTCCTCGCTGGACGCGCAGCTGGTGCGGCGTGCCGAAGTGGTGCGCGAGGTCGCCGGCTCGGGGGTGCTCGATCCGGCCAGCGCCGCACTGCTGGCCGATGCGGCCAGCGCATCCCTGGACGCGGCCGACGTGGTCGCACTGCACGACAAGGTGCGCGCCGACGGGATCGGGGCACAGCGCGCCGGCACCGAGACCATGCTGACCGAGGTGCTGCGCGCCACGCTGACCGCCGACGTGATCGCCGAGCTGCGCGACGAGAACGCCGGCTGGCCGGAAGTCGTCGAACGACTGCGCTCGGCAGGACAGCGCGTGGAAATCGCGCGGCGCTTCCACAACGAGGCCGTCCGGGACGTATGCCGCCTGCGACGCCGGCCGCAGGTGCGCTATCTCGGGCTGGCCGGGCACACCCCCTTGCCGTCGCCGGTGGAGTTCGACGATCGACTGCCCGACGGCATCTGACGCACCATCGCTGGCCGGTAGTCGCCGTGGCCTGAACCTGCCATGGCGACTTGTATGGCATGAAGCTGCCGAATCCGGCGGTACGCTGGGCGAAACATCCACCCCGCGACGAGGAGACCCAGAAGTGACTGCACAGGCCGAGACCCGGACCGGGACCGCGCGGGTCAAGCGCGGTATGGCGGAGATGCTCAAGGGCGGCGTCATCATGGATGTCGTCACCCCGGAGCAGGCGAAGATCGCCGAGGACGCCGGCGCGGTCGCGGTCATGGCGCTGGAGCGGGTGCCCGCCGACATCCGCGCGCAGGGCGGCGTCTCCCGGATGAGTGATCCGGACATGATCGACGGCATCATCGAGGCCGTCTCCATCCCGGTGATGGCCAAGGCCCGGATCGGTCACTTCGTCGAGGCGCAGGTGCTGCAGAGCCTCGGTGTCGACTACGTCGACGAGTCCGAGGTGCTCACCCCGGCCGACTACGCCCACCACATCGACAAGTGGGAGTTCACCGTCCCCTTCGTCTGCGGTGCGACCAACCTGGGCGAGGCGCTGCGCCGCATCACCGAGGGCGCGGCGATGATCCGCTCCAAGGGTGAGGCCGGCACCGGTGACGTCTCCAACGCCACGACGCACATGCGGCAGATCCGCCAGGAGATCCGCCGCCTGCAGAACCTGCCGGAAGACGAGTTGTATGTCGCCGCAAAGGAATTGCAGGCGCCATACGAGCTGGTCAAGGAGGTCGCGGCGGCCGGCAAGCTCCCGGTCGTGCTCTTCACCGCCGGTGGTATCGCCACCCCGGCCGACGCCGCGATGATGATGCAGTTGGGCGCCGAGGGCGTCTTCGTCGGCTCCGGCATCTTCAAGTCCGGCGACCCGGCCAAGCGCGCCGAGGCGATCGTGAAGGCGACCACCTTCTACGACGACCCCGACGTGATCGCGAAGATCTCGCGTGGCTTGGGCGAGGCGATGGTCGGGATCAACGTCGAGGAGATCCCCGAGCCGCACCGGCTCGCCGAGCGCGGTTGGTGACCTGACTTGCCGAGAGGCACACTCACGCATTGAGGGGCATACCGACAAGGTATGCCCCTCAATGCGTTGCGCTGCCTCTCGGTGGCTACTTGATCAGCGGCGCCAACGCCTCGCCAAGCAACTGCACCCGGCCCGGGATGTGCCCATTGGCAGGGGCATTCACGGTCACTCCGTCGATGCCGGTCGCCAGGACCTCGGTGTATGCCGCAGCCACCTCGTCCGGCGACCCCACGATCGCCGAACCGGCGCGCTCTCGAGCAGCGGGGTTGCGTTCGAGATAGGCGTCGAGGTCACGTTGCGCTTCCTCGTGTGTCGGCGCAATGCACGCCGTCGTCTGGTAGCTGACGGTGACCTCAGATCGGTCCCTGCCCAGCCGTTCGCAGTGCTCGTCCAGCGCCTTGAGCTTGGTGGGAATCTCCTCGCGGGCACAGATGATGTTGGACTCGTCGGCATACTGGGCGGCCATCCGCAGGGTCTTGCGCACGCCGCCGCCACCGATCATCACCGGCACGCGGCTGAGGGGAGCGGGGGAGTTGACCGCGTCCTTCACCCGGTAGCGCTTGCCGTCCAGCGTCGGCCGCTCGCCACGAAGCATCGGCAGGATGATCTGCAGCGACTCCTCGAGCCGCTCGAACCTATCCGTGAATGTATCGAATTCGTAGCCGAGAGAGTCATGTTCGAGTTCGTACCAGCCGGCGCCGATGCCGAGCTGGGCGCGGCCGCCGGAGACGACGTCGAGTGCGGTGATCTCCTTGGCGAGCAGGGTGGGGTTGCGGTAGGTGTTGCCGGTGACCAGCGCCGACAGCCGGACACGCTCGGTGTGCTGGGCGAGTGCCGCCAGCAGGACATAGCACTCGAGCATCGGTTCGTCGGGCTCGCCGAGCCCGGGGAGTTGGTAGAAGTGGTCCATCACCAGCACGGTGTCGAAGCCACTGGCGTCGGCCTCTTCGGCCTGCTGGACCACGGTCGGGAACAGCTGGCCGGGGGAGACGTCGGGGTAGGTGAAGTTGGGGATCTGGTAGCCCAGTTTCGTCATACCGATCGACGCTACTCCTGGTTGTGACCGGATCGGTCCTCACGCGGCAGGATCATCAGGTGGATCGGTAGGTCGGTGCCGGGATGCCACGGCGCCTGGGTCGTTTCAATGATGCGCCAGCCGCGGCTGAGGTACAGCTCGATCGGGATCCGGTGCGCGGCGACGACGTCGAGCACCGGATATCCCTCGGCCAGCGCGGCGTCGGTGGCGGTCGCCAGCAGACGTGACCCGATGCCTTGGCCGGATCGGCTGATGTCGGCGAAGAACACTGACACGCATCGCAGTTCGTCCACTGTGACGTTGTGTGCCTGCGCCCACGAGCGACCGATCGGATCGTCACGGACGCTCTCGAGCGCCACATGCCCGACGAGCTCGCCGTCGAGCTCGGCGACCCACGCACGAAGCTCCGTGGGCCTCTTCAAGAACTCCCCGATCGGCCTGGGGAACGGCCAGACGAACGGGTAGCGCGTCTGGGCTTGCTGTCGTCCCAGCAGTTCGGCGAGACCGGACAGGTCGTCGTCCTGCCGTTGCCGTATGACGAGATCCACATCCGCACCGTAGCCGGACGCCGCGGAGCACCCGCAGCGGGTCAACCCGCGAGGGGAGCGACCGGGCGTTGGCCGGCGCGAGCGCGGCGTACACGTTTCCCCGGGCCGTTGCGCAGCAACTGCCGCAACCGCGTCTTGTCGTAGGTCGACGCAGGTGTCGACGCCATGAAGTCGCGGACGAATCGCACGAAGTCATCCGGGTGATCCCGGTGCGGGAAGTGGCCGCTGTCCTCGATGATTTCAATGCGCGCCCCGGGGGCGAGCGCGTCCACGTTGCGGGCCTGGGCGGAGGGGATGATGGCGTCATCGGCTCCCCAGATCACCGCGAGCGGCATCGACTCGGTGAGGTAGGCCCGATCCGTCATCGTCACGATCTGGCCCTTCCGGTCGACCACCGCGCGCAGGACGTGGTGCACGGCGGCCCGCGCCTGCCGGTCGCGGAACGAGTCGTAGATCGATGCGAACTCCTCGATGTCCTGGGTGCCGGGCAGGTGGACCGCGTGCGCGAGACGCAGTCCGGCGAGGCCGGCGTGGCGCACGCCCGGCAGCGTCAACGCACCCATCAGCTGCTCGAACCCGGGCACGGTCGCCATTCGGATGATCGGACTCACGTCCGGTCCCAGGCCACCGGGGGCGACGAGGACGAGGCGCTCGGTCAGCTCGGGGAACTGGTAGGCGAACTGCATGGCGACCCCACCGCCGAAGCTGTGCCCGACGACCGTGGCCCGCTCGATCTTTAGGATCGACAGCAGGTCTCGCATCCCGTTGGCGTAACCGCCGAGCGTGTAGTCGGCGCGCGGTTTGGCGGACTGTCCGTGGCCGAGCAGATCGGGCGCGATGACCGTGTAGTCCTTCGCCAGTGGAGCGATCACGCGGTTCCAGGTGGAGTGGTCGCAGGCGACTCCGTGCAGCAGCAGGAGGGCAGGGCCGGAGCCGACCTTGACGAATGCCCGGCGGTGGCCGTGGACATCGACGAATCGGACTCGGCGGGAACCACTCATGAACGGGGAGTCAATCATGTGCGGACGCTCCGGGGTACGAATCGGTAACTTCGTGTCTGCTTCGTTGTCATACGCTCGGGCCCGTGGGGCGGGACGACGAGAAGACGGCTGCGGCACGAAGTCCGGCCCTCACCCGAGGTCGAATCCTCGAGGTGGCGGGTGACCTCGTCCGCGGGGAGGGCGCGCCCGCGCTCAGCATGCGGACCCTGGGCGCTCGGCTGGGTGTGACGCCGATGGCGATCTATCGGCATTACGCAGGCCGCGACGAATTGTTGGTCGCACTCCTGGACGAGGAGTTCGCGCAGGTCACCTGGCCGGAGCTGCCTACACCGGGCGCCGAACGTGCTCTGGAAGTGCTGCTGCTGCTGCACGGAGAGCTTGTCCGGCGGCCGTGGGTGCTGGACGCGCTGACCCGTGGCGACCTGATGGCCCCGTCGGCCGCGACCGCCACGGACGACGTGTTGGGTTCGCTGTTGGCAGCCGGCTGCTCGCCGGAGCAGGCGGCACATCGGTACTCGACAGCGTGGCGTTTGATCCTCGGTGCCGCGCAACTCGACGCGCGCAGCGCCGAGGCCGAACAGGGGCTTCGGCGACCGACCGTGCAGGAGAGTGTGCGTCGCGATGCCGCGGACAACGGCTTGGCGGCGCTGGCGGAGTGCGGTCCGGCGCTGGCCGAGCAGCGAGCGAACTTCGGCATACGCGGCGCGCTGGTCTTGATCGTGTATGGCGCCGAACAGTAGCGTGTACGCGTAAACATCGGCACCAAGGAGCACTCATGCCGCAGACGTCGATCTTCGAGGCCGCCGGTGGTGCGGACGGTATGACGCGCATCGCCGCTGCCTGGCACCGGCGTGCGATGGCCGACCCGGTTGTGGCGCACGCCTTCCATGGCGGCGCGAAACCGGACCATGTCGAGCGGCTGGCGGCATACCTGGGTGAGGCGCTCGGCGGACCCGCGCGCTACACCGAGACGTATGGCGAGCATGCCGACGTCGTCCGCATGCACAGCGGCGACGGTGAGCACGACGAGATGAACGAGCGCGCCGTCGAGTGCTTCGCGGCTGCATTGCGGGACGCCGGCATCGACGCGAGTCTCGAAACGTACCAGGCAGTTCTGGACTACTGGAGCTGGGCGACCTGGCACCCGATGAACAGTTACAACCGGTCTGCGGATGACGTGCCGACCGACCTGCCGATGCCGCACTGGAGCTGGGATGCACGCGTCACCTATGGATCGGAGACGCAGTGATCACGCCATACCTCACGGTTGCGGACGCGCGGGCGGCGATCGACTGGTACCGCAGCGCATTCGGCGCGCGTGTCTCCGTCGAGCCGATCGTCATGGATGACGGGCGGATCGGCCATGTCGAGCTCACCATTGGTAAGGACAGCCGATTCATGCTGTCCGACGAGTTCGAGGGTGCCGGTGTCGTGGCGCCGGATCCCGCGCGACGTAATTCCGTCTCCCTGCACGTCGAGACGACCGCCGTGGACGTCGTTGTCCGGCAGGCGAAGGCCGTCGGTGCGCAGATCGATCGGGAGCCTGCTGACACGCCGCACGGTCGTATTGCGGTGCTGCACGATCCTTTCGGTCACCGCTGGATGTTCAACCAACAGAACGACGATCCGGAGCGTCCGACCGGACCGGCTCTCGCCCGGGCCCTGACCGCCAATCTGCCGGTGCCCGACCTGGACCGCATCGACGGTTTCTGGGGTGAGTTTCTCGGCCTCACCGACGAAGGCTTCAACCTCGGGTGGGTCGCGCATCGCAGTGCGCCGCAGTCCGGCGCGTGCGTGCAGTTGGTGACCCGGGATGCCACCGCACCGGTCGACTCGGCGGTCTCGGTGCATGTCGCCGATGTCGACGCCGCGTATGCCGAGGCACAGCGTCGCGGCTACCGGATCGTGCACCCGCTGACGCGCGAGGAGTGGGGCGTGCGTCGCTTCTTCGTGCAGGCGCCCGATGGCACCGTGGTCAACATGGTCAGCCACGCCGATTGAGTCGCGATAAGGCCTCGGCCTACTCGACCAGCATGGGCTCAGAGGCGTTCGCGCAGCCAGGCGATGTCGGCCTTGTGCTCGTCGGCGCCACCGGGAGTTTCACAGATCACCGGTGCGTCCGCAGCACGCACGACGGAAGCCAATTCGTCCGGATCTATCTGTCCCGCACCGAAATTGGCGTGCCGGTCGGCCCCGGAGTCGAAGGCGTCACGACTGTCGTTGCCGTGGACCAGGTCGATCCGGCCGGTGATCTCATGGATGCGTTCGGCCGCTTCGGCAAGCGCGATGCCGCCCGCCCAGGCGTGACAGGTATCCAGGCAGAAGCCGACCTGCTCGTGGCCGTCGGCGTGCGTGATGGCTTCCCACACCGCGGCGATCCGGTCCAGGTGACGAGCCATCGCGTTGTCGCCGCCCGCGGTGTTCTCGATGAGCAGCGGGATCTTGCAGTCGGTGGCCTCGATCGCTTTGCGCCAGTTGTCGAAACCCTTCGCCGGGTCGTCCGAGGCGTTGACGTGCCCGCCGTGCACGATGAGCCCGGCCGCGCCGATCTCGGCTGCCGCATCCATGTGCTGCTGCAGCAGTTTGCGGCTCGGAATGCGGATCCGGTTGTTCAACGTGGCGACGTTGATGATGTACGGCGCGTGCACGAAGACCGTGACGCCGGCAGCCTCCGCGTCGGCGCGCAGCTTCGTCGCGCCACCGTCATACGCGATCACCGGACCCTTGTAGCTCTGCGGATCGCCGAGGAAGAACTGCACGACGTCGGTGCCGCGTGCGGCGGCCTCCGCGATCGGGTCCTGCTGGTCCACGTGTGCGCCGATGGAGATCGTCATACCGACCAGCCTACGAAGCTGGTCGGACATCGCGCCCGGGCCGGTCGAGCGGCCGCCCGAGCAGCAGATCCGGATACCCCCTCCGTTTTCGCCGCGGGGAGGCGTAGCGTTGACGTCGTGACGGATTCGACCACTGCGACACCTGCACCCACCATCACGACCGTCGGCGCACTGCGCGCCTCCGGGCACCGGCAGCGCGGCATCCGGGAGGAGCTGCGTGACAACCTGCTGGCGAAGCTCGCAGCCGGCGAAGACCCGTGGCCCGGCATCCAGGGCTTCGAATTCACCGTGCTGCCGCAGCTGGAACGTGCGCTGCTCGCGGGGCACGACATCGTGCTGCTCGGCGAGCGCGGACAGGGCAAGACCCGCGTGCTGCGCACCCTGGTCGGCCTGCTGGACGAGTGGACCCCGGTGATAGCCGGCTCCGAGTTGGGCGAGCACCCGTACGAACCCATCACGCCCGCATCCCGGCGGCGTGCGACCGAGCTCGGCGACGACCTGCCGATCGCCTGGCGGCACCGAGATGAGCGGTATGCCGAGAAGCTCGCCACCCCGGACACCTCCGTCGGCGACCTGGTGGGCGACATCGATCCGATGAAGGTGGCCGAGGGCCGCAGCCTGGGCGACCCGGAGACGATCCACTTCGGTCTCATCCCGCGCGCCCACCGTGGCATCGTGGCCATCAACGAACTGCCCGACCTGGCCGAGCGCATCCAGGTCGCCATGCTCAACGTCATGGAGGAACGCGACATCCAGGTGCGCGGCTACACGCTGCGACTGCCGCTGGACGTGCTGGTGGTCGCCAGCGCCAACCCGGAGGACTACACCAACCGCGGCCGCATCATCACCCCGCTGAAGGACCGCTTCGGCGCCCAAGTCCGCACCCACTACCCGCTCGAGGTCGAGGGCGAGATCGCCGTCATCGAGCAGGAGGCGCATCTGGTGGCGGGGGTTCCGGCATACCTGATCGAGATCCTGGCGCGATTCACCCGCGCACTGCGGGAGTCGAGCGCGGTTGACCAACGCTCAGGTGTGTCAGCGCGATTCGCGATCGCGGCGGCCGAGACGGTGGCTGCGGCGGCACTGCACCGGGCGACCGTCCAAGGCGAGCGCGAGGCGGTCGCGCGCGTCATCGACCTGGAGACCGCCGTCGACGTGCTGGCCGGCAAGGTGGAGTTCGAGTCCGGGCACGAGGGCCGGGAGGAGGCGATCCTCGAGCACCTGCTGCGCACCGCGACCGCCGAGACCGCCCGTAGCCGGCTTCGCGGCATCGACCTCGGACTCCTGGTGCGAGCCCTGGAGCACGGCGCACGCGTCACCACCGGCGAACAGGTCAGCGCCGCAGAAGTGCTCGGCGGGCTCCCGGTGCTGGGGGAGTCCGACCTCTACGACCGGATCGCCGAGCGACTCGACGCCACGACGCCCGGCGCACGCGCCGGGGCCGTCGAACTCGCCCTCGAGGGGCTCTACCTGGCCAAGCAGGTGAGCAAGGACTCCGACGACGAGGGCAACGCCGTCTACGGCGAGAGCGAGCAGGGATGACGACGCGCGCAACCCCCTTCCGGCGACCGCGCAGGACTAGCGTCTGAAGGATGTTCACCCACACTGCATCGAAACGCTCCCTGCGCCTTGCCGGGGTCCTGACCGCGGCGTGCGCCACCGCCGCACTCGCCGCCCCGACCGCGTCCGCTGCATCGGCGCACTATCCCGCGCACCACCAGAATTACTCGTGGTCGCCACGTCCGACCGGCGTGCAGGAGCAGTTCCGTGGCCTGGCCGCCGTCAACGCACGCGTTGCGTGGGTCAGCGGCGAGCAGGGCAGCGTCCTGCGCACGACCGACGGCGGACACAGCTGGACAGACGTGTCGCCGGCCGTCGCGAAGGCGGACGGACTGGCACTGCGCGACATCGAGGCGTGGGACAGCCGGCATGCCGAAGCGCTGTCGATCGGGGAAGGCGGCGACTCGCGGATCTTCCGCACGGACGACGGCGGACAGACCTGGCAGCAGGTCTTCACCAACACCGATCCCGCCGCGTTCTACGACTGTATGGCGTTCAGCTCACGAGGGATCGGCCTGGCGATGAGCGACCCGGTGGACGGCTACTTCCGGATCGCGCGCACGACGGACGGCGGGAAGTCGTGGAAGGTGCTGCCCACCCAGGGAATGCCTCCGGCCTTCGCGAACGAGTTCGGTTTCGCCGCATCCGGCACCTGCCTGGTCTCGGCACAGGACACGCGCGGTGCCCGACCGGGCGAGTTCTGGTTCGCGACCGGCGGACAGTCCCCGCGGGTCTTCCACACGACCAACGCAGGCACCAGCTGGACCGCGGAGACGACGCCCGTGCGCGCGGGGGACGCAGCTGGCATCTACAGCATCGCGTTCAAGCACCACGGCACAGGCGTCGCGGTCGGCGGTGACTACACCGCGCCGACCGATGGCACTGACGCCGCTGCGACCCAGCACGGCACGTCGCCGTGGAAGGCAAGCCGCACTGCGCTGGGCGGCTACCGCTCCGGCGTGGCCTACGTGCCGGGCCGCGGCAATGTGGTGATCGCGGTGGGTCCGACCGGCAGCGACGTGAGTCGCGACGGTGGGCGCACGTGGACGACGTTCGACGGCACCGACTACGACGGGATCCACTGCGCCACCGACGGCGCGTGCTGGGCGTCCGGCCCGGACGGAGCCGTCGCGAAACTGATGACCCCGCGGCACACCCACGGCCAGGAATAGCGCATGGAGGCGTATCTCGTTGACACGTAAGCACACTCACCGCTCACGCTATGGCCGGTATGCCGGCGGGCCCGACCCGCTGGCGCCACCGGTCGATCTGGCCGAGGCGCTCGACGCGATCGGCGAGGACGTCATGGCCGGCTACAGCCCCGAGCACGCGATGCGGGAGTTCCTGCGGCGCGGCGGGCGGCAGCAGCGTGGGCTGGACGATCTGGCCCGGCAGGTCGCGGAGAAGCGCCGCGAGTTGCTGGCCAAGCACAACCTGGACGGCACGTTCGCCGAGATCAAGCAGCTGCTGGACGACGCGGTGCTCGCCGAGCGCAAGCAGCTGGCGCGCGACCTGGACGACGACGCGCGGTTCGCGGAGATGCGCATCGAGAACCTCCCACCCTCTACTGCTGCCGCCGTCAACGAACTCGCCGACTATCCCTGGCGCAGCAGCGAAGCTCGCGAGAAGTACGACCAGATCAAGGATCTGCTCGGCCGGGAGATGCTCGACCAGCGGTTCGCCGGGATGAAGCAGGCACTGGAGGGGGCGACCGATCAGGACCGGCAGCAGATCAGCGACATGCTGCGCGACCTGAACGACCTGCTCGAGGCCCACGCCCGCGGCGACGACAGCGATCAGCAGTTCGCCGACTTCATGGCGAAGCACGGTGACTTCTTCCCGGAGAACCCGCAGAACATCGACGAGCTGCTCGACTCCCTCGCGCAGCGCGCCGCCGCCGCTCAGCGGATGCTCAACTCGATGACGCCCGAGCAACGCCAAGAGCTCATGGAGCTGTCGCAGCAGGCGTTCGGTTCGCCGGAGCTGATGCAGCAGCTGGCGCACCTGGACGGCAACCTGCAGGCGCTGCGGCCGGGGGAGGACTGGTCCGGTTCGGAGCAGTTCGGCGGCGAGCAGGGGATGGGCCTCGGCGACGGCACCGGCGTCATACAGGATCTGGCGCAGTTGGACGATCTGTCCGAGCAGTTGTCGCAGCAGTATGCCGGCGCTCAGCTGGACGACCTGGATCTGGACGCGCTCGCCAGGCAGCTGGGCGACGCGGCGGCGGCCGACGCCCGCACCCTTGCCGCACTGGAGCACGCGTGGCGCGAACGCGGTTATCTGACAAAGGATTCCACCGGCGAGCTGAAGCTGTCGCCACGCGCGATGCGTGAACTCGGCCGCACCCTGCTCAAGGACGTGGCGACCCGGCTCAGCGGCCGGTCCGGCTCACGGGACGCGCGCCGAGCGGGTATGGCGGGGGAGCCGACCGGCGCCGCCCGGGAGTGGCAGTTCGGTGACACCGAGCCCTGGGACGTGACCCGGACGCTGACCAATGCCGCGTTGCGCAGGGCCGGTGGCGACGACACCCGAATGCTGACCATCGCCGACGTGGAGGTGCAGGAGACCGAGGCCCGGACCCAGGCCGCGGTCGCCCTGCTGGTCGACACGTCCTTCTCGATGGCCATGGACGGGCGCTGGGTGCCGATGAAGCGCACCGCACTCGCCCTGCACCACCTGATCCAGACCCGCTTCCGCGGTGATTCGTTGCAGCTCATCGGTTTCGGGCGGCATGCCCGGTCGATGGACATCGACACCCTCACCGCGCTGTCGGCCGAATGGGACCCGCGCACCACCCAGCATCACGCACGGATGCTGGCCACCCACCACTTCCGGCGACACCCGAACGCCCAGCCGGTCCTGCTCATCGTCACCGACGGCGAGCCGACGGCGCACCTCGAACCGGACGGCGAGGCGTGGTTCAGCTATCCGCCGCACCCGCTGACGATCGCCTACAGCGTGCGCGAGCTCGACACCGCGGTGCGGCTCGGCGCGCAGACGACGATCTTCCGGCTCGGCGAGGACCCCGGCCTCGCCCAGTTCGTCGACCAACTCGCCCGACGCGCCGACGGCCGGGTCGTCGCACCCGAACTCGACGAGCTGGGTGCAGCGGTGGTCGGCGGCTACCTGGGCGGACGCGGCGGTCGGCCCACGTACGGCGCCTTCGGCGACTGGGGTCTGCGCGGCGGCTGGGTCGGCTGATTCGCCGGCCGCGCCCAGCCGGCACACCGCTGCCTCCGGGCTGCGAATCAGGTTCTCATCAGCCTTCATTCGATGCATTGACGCGCTCATATCGGCGGGTGTCTATTGCATAGGCCGGCCGATCGGCCAGCGCTCGATCTCCTCCACGTATCGGTGAGGTGTCTTGATGAAACAACCCACGTCGCGCACCACAATTGTCGCGATCGCAACAGCAGGAACTCTGGCGGCAGGCATGGGCCTCGCCTCCGCCGGCGCCGCCACGGCAGCGTCCGGCCCCAGACATCAGCTGCAAGCCCGACCGACCTGGCTGGGCAAGGCGCACGCCAAGGGCGCGCTGCCCAGTGGGCAGACCCTGAGTTTCAGCATGCTGCTCGGCATGCGCAACCAGTCGGGAGCGGACGCCATGGTCCGCGCCCTCAGCGACCCGTCCAGCCCCAAGTACGGAAAATGGTTGAGCCTCAAGCAGTTCGACGCGGCATACGGCCCCCGCGAGGCCGACATCACCGCCGTGACCTCCTGGGCCAGGTCGCACGGCCTGCACGTCTCCTCGGTCGCGCCGAGCGGGATGCTGGTCAACGTCAGCGGTTCGACCAGCACGGTCAACCGGGTCTTCGCCACCACCATGGCGTCCTACTCGTTCCTGGGTGTCACCGTCCGGGCGAACACCACCGCGCTGACCTTCCCGAGCGACACCCCCGCCGCCGTGCTGACTGCCGTGCAGGGTGTGGTCGGCCTGGACACCGGCGCCACGGTCAAAAAGCCGGCGGCCACGCTGCCCGGCCCGCCACCGGGCGGCCGCTACGGTGTCCAGCCGTGCTCGTCCTACTACGGCCAGAAGACCGCGGCCGACCAGCCCGCGGCATACGGCAAGAAGTGGCCGTACGCCGTCTGCGGCTACACCCCCAAGCAGCTGGAGAGCGCCTACGGCGTCGACCAGCAGCTCAAGCACGGCTACTCGGGCAAGGGCCAGACGGTCGTCATCACCGACGCGTTCGCGGCGCCGACGATCGCGGCGGACCTGCGCAAATACAACGCGAAATACGGCCTGCCGCAGTTCAAGAAGGGCCAGTTCAGCCAGCAGACCCCCGGGCCGGACGGGTACGACCTGGTGAGCGAGTGCGGCGGCAACGGCTGGTACGGCGAGGAGACCCTCGATGTCGAGGCGGTGCACTCGATGGCGCCGGGCGCCAAGATCGTCTATGCCGGCGCCCCGGACTGTGCCTCCGGGCTGGACAACACCTGGGCCGCGGCGATCGACAACCACACCGGCGACATCATCACCAACTCGTGGGGCGACGGCGTCGACACCGTCGCCGACCTGGGGCAGTCCTACATCGACTTCTACCAGCAGTACTCCACCGAGGCGGCCCTGCGCGGGATCACGGTGAACTTCTCCACCGGCGACGACGGCGACCAAACCTCCGGCGGCACCGACCTGGGCGCCAAGAGCCTGAGTTTCCCCTCGGACCTGCCCTACGTGACCGGCGTCGGCGGCACCAGCCTCGATGTCGACAGGAAGGGTGCCTGGACCGGTGAATGGGGCTGGCAGAACGCCTATGCGCAACTGTCGCCGGACGGAACCTCCTGGGTGTCACCTCCCGGGAAGTACTCGTCCGGCGGTGGCGGCGGCACCAGCCAGCTGTTCGCGCAGCCGTGGTACCAGAACGGCATCGTCCCCACCGCGGTGGCCGACTACTACGGCAGCACACCGATGCGGGCGACACCGGACATCTCGACCGTCGGTGATCCGAACACCGGCCTGGTGGTCGGCGAAACGCAACAGTTCCCGGACGGAACCTATTGGGACACCTACCGGATCGGCGGAACCAGCCTGTCCTCGCCGGTGATGGCGGGCATCGTCGCAGTGGCCGGTTCCCGGGCTCATCGGACACTGGGGTTCGTCAACCCGCTGTACTACTCGCTGCTGGACAGCCGGGCACTGCACGACCTGAAGGCACCGACGCAGCCGCTGTCACAGGTCCGCACCGACTACGTCAACGGGCTGGACCGATCCGGCGGTCTGCACTTCGAGTTGCAGCGCATCGACGTGCAGAGCTCGACGCTGCACGACACCCGCGGCTGGGACAGCGAGACGGGCGTCGGTTCGCCGGCCGCCGCGTTCTTCCGGATGGCAGCACGCCGGTAGAGGTCGGCCGTTCGGAGGTGGCAGCGCGTCACACGCGCGCTGCCGCCTCCGCCTCGGCGTCGGACGCGATCTGCTCGTCCGTGGCGTCCGGCACGTGGCGCAACGTGCCCGGCCACCAGATCTTCGGGCCGATGTCGAGGGTCAACGCGGTGACCAGCACTGCGCGCACCACGATGGTGTCCAGCAGGACACCGAGGGCCACGGCGAAGCCGATCTCGGCGAACGCGACCAGCGGCAGGGTTCCGAGGACCGCGAACGTCGAGGCGAGCACGAGACCGGCCGAGGTGATCACCCCGCCGGTCGCCGACAGGCCGACGATCGCGCCGCGTCGGGTGCCGTGCTGACGCGCCTCCTCACGGACGCGGGTCATCAGGAAGATGTTGTAGTCGATCCCCAGCGCGACGAGGAAGACGAAGACGAACAACGGCAGTGACGGGTCGGTGCCGGCGAACCCGAAGACGAAATGGAACACCAGCGACGACAGGCCGAGCGCCGCGCCGAACGACAGGATCACCGTCAGGATCAGCAGCACCGGAGCGACGAGCGCCCGCAGCAGCACCGCCAGAACGGCCAACACCACCAGCAGTGTCAGCGGGATGATCACCCTGCTGTCGTGATCGGTGGCGTGCTGCACGTCATACGTCGTGGCGGTGTTGCCGCCGACGAGCGGGTCCGCGCGGGGTATGCCGTGCACGATGCCCCTGACCTGCGCGATCTGATCGAACGCCTCGGCGCTGTACGGATCGCCGGAGATGGAGGTCTGCAGCAGGGTGCGGTCGCCCCGGACGATCGGCTTCGCCGCCGGTGCGAAGCCCGCGGCCGACAATCGCTGCGTCACCGCGTCCGATCGGGCAGAGTCGACCAGCACATAGACCGGGTCGGACGCGTTGGATCGGTAGTGACTCTGCAGGATCTTGCTGGCGGTCACCGAGTCCGGGTTGCCGGTGAAGCTCTGGGTCGTCGACAGGCTGTGCGAGTGGAGCTGGGTCAGTCCGGCGGTGCACAGCAGCAGGACGCCGACGGTGACGAGCCACACGGTGCGCGGGCGCGGGCGAATGAATCCACCGACCCGGGACCACAGACCGCTCTGCGTCGGCTCCGCGCTCCCGTAGGTGGGACGTCGTGGCCAGAACACCCATCGGCCGACGGTCACCAGCAGCGCCGGCAGGAGCGTCAGCATCGCGAGCAGCGCGAAGACGATGCCGAGCGCGGCAACGGGTCCCAGCCCCTTCGTCGAGTTCATCTGCGCCGCGAGCAGGCACAGCATGCCGAGGATGACGGTGCTGCCACTGGCCAGGATGGCCGGCCCCGACCGATGGAGCGCGAATGCCATTGCCTCATGCCGGTCCTCGTGCCGGCGCAGCTCCTCGCGATAGCGCGCCACGAGCAACAGGGCATAGTCCGTGCCGGCCCCGATGACCAGCACGGTGAGGATCCCGTAGCTCTGGCCGTTGACGGTCAGCCCGGTGTGGTCGACCAGCAGGTAGATGAACGCCTGTGCGGCCGTGAGCGCCACGCCGGCGCTGAGGATCGGCAGCACCCACAGCACCGGGCTCCGGTAGGTCAGCAGCAGGATCAGGATGACGACGCCGAGCGTGCCGAACAGCAGCGTGCCGTCGATGCCCGAGAAGGCGTCGGCCTGGTCGGCGCCGAAACCGACCGGTCCGCCGAGATGCACGCCCATGCCGTGTGCCCCCTCAGTTGCGGTGGCACGGATCTGGTCGGCCGTCTTGGGCAGGTCGTTCCAGCCGGACTTCGGGTCGATGTGCAACGGGATCAGCGTTTGCAGGGTCGTCCCGTCCTCGGACGGGATCGGACCGACGACCGGGCCGGCCACGTGCGGTGTGTTCTTGTATGCCGCGGCGTCGGCGGCCGCCTTCGCGCGGTCGGCCGCGGTCAGTCCGCCGTCCCGGTGATAGACGACGATGGCCGGGATGCTGTTGCGGTCCACGAAGGCGCCCAACTGGTCGTAGGCCTTGGTGGACTCGGCACTGGCCGGTAGCCATGACGAGGTCTGGTTGTCCTGCGCGCCGGACAGTTTGCCGGCCAGCGGGCCGAGCGCGACGAGCGCAACGACCCAGATGACGAGGACTGCGTATTTGCTGCGGCGGCCGCACACCAGTGCCGCGAGTCGACGATCCATCCGATGACCCCTCCGTCAGATGTGGATGCGCGGCAGATACTTAGCTTTCCTCACTGTCGCGATATATCGTGATTTTACGGGATGACGCCCATGACGTGCAGGTATTTCTTTGTGGGACGCTGGCAGCGTGAAGTCACTCATCGGCGTGCTCGCCGTGCAAGGCGATGTCCGCGAGCATGCTCGTTCTCTCGAATCCGTCGGAGCCGCAACGCGATTGGTTCGCCGGCCGGAGGAGCTGGAGGGCCTCGACGGGATCGTGCTCCCCGGTGGGGAGTCGACCACGATGGACAAACTGCTGCGCGCCTTCGAGCTGCGGGACCCACTGCGGGAGCGGTTGACGGCGGGCCTGCCGGCATACGGCTCGTGCGCCGGGATGATCCTGCTGGCCGACCGCGTGCTGGACGCGACGGCCGGCCAGCAGACGCTCGGCGGCCTGGATGTCACGGTGCGGCGCAACGCCTTCGGGCGGCAGGTCGACTCGTTCGAGGAGGACCTCGAGATGCCGCAGATCGTCGGGGAGTCGGCGCCGCCGGTGCGGGCGGTGTTCATCCGGGCTCCCTGGGTGGAGGCGGTCGGCCCGCAGGTGCAGGTGCTCGGCACCGTGACGACCGGCCCGGCGGCCGGGCGGATCGTCGCCGTGCGCCAGGGCAATGTGCTCGCCACGTCGTTCCACCCGGAGGTCACCGGCGACCACCGGATCCACGAATACTTCCTGCGTATGGCGCACCAGCGGCGCGGCGATAACATTGCCGGTCGAGACACCAGCACGTTCTAGCCAGAAGAGGGATGTATGTCAGGTCACTCCAAGTGGGCGACAACCAAGCACAAGAAGGCTGCGATCGATGCCAAGCGCGGCAAGCTGTTCGCCAAGCTGATCAAGAACATCGAGGTTGCGGCGCGCTCCGGTGGCGGTGACCCGGCAGGCAATCCGACGCTCTTCGACGCCATCCAGAAGGCCAAGAAGTCCAGCGTCCCCAACGACAACATCGATCGCGCGGTCAAGCGCGGCTCCGGTGCCGAGGCCGGTGGCGCCGACTACCTGGCGCTGACCTACGAGGGCTACGCGCCCGGTGGGGTCGCCCTGCTCATCGAGTGCCTGACCGACAACAAGAACCGCGCCGTGGCCGAGGTGCGCACCGCGCTGTCGAAGAACGGCGGCTCGATGGGCGAGTCCGGCTCGGTCGCGTTCCTCTTCAACCGCAAGGGCGTCGTGATCGTCCCCAAGAAGCAGCCGGAGGGCGAGGCCACCGAGGACGGGCTGCTCGAGGTGGTGCTCGACTCGGGTGCCGAAGAGGTCAACGACCTGGGCGAGTCCTTCGAGATCGTCTCGGAGGCCACCGATCTGGTCGCCGTCCGCGAGTCGCTGCAGGGCGCCGGCATCGACTACGACTCGGCCGACTCCTCCTTCCTGCCGACCACCGAGGTGCCGCTGGACAAGGACGGCGCCCAGAAGATGTTCCGCATCATCGAGGCGCTGGAGGACAGCGACGATGTGCAGAACGTCTACGCCAACGGCGACGTCTCGGACGAGGTGCTCGCGGAGCTCGAGGCCGAGGACTGATCCCGTCGGTTCGCCGACGCGCCGCCGCAGCCTTCGCCGGTATGCCGCTGCCGCCGCCTAAGCTGACACGGACCGAACATATGTCGGACCCCGTATGTCGTGAAGGAGCTGCCCTGCTGTGCGAGTGCTCGGAGTCGACCCCGGCCTGACCCGGTGCGGTCTCGGCGTGGTCGAAGGAGGCATCGGGCAGCCGATGCGGATGGTCGCCGTCGGTGTCGTGCGCACGCCGGTCACCGACGACCCGGCCGAACGCCTGCTGAGCCTGCAGACCGAGATCGACGAGTGGATGGAACGCCACACACCCGACTCGGTCGCGGTCGAGCGGGTCTTCGCCAAGGCCAACATCAAGGGCATCATGGGCACCGCGCAGGCGTCCGCCATACCGATGCTGGCCGCCGCGCGGCGTGGCCTGCCGCTGGCGCTGCACACCCCCAGTGAGGTGAAGGCGGCCGTCACCGGCAACGGCCGTGCCGACAAGGCACAGGTCACCTCGATGGTCACCCGCATCCTGCGGCTCGAGGTCGCGCCGAAGCCGGCCGACGCGGCGGACGCGCTGGCCATCGCCATCTGTCATGTATGGCGCGGCGGCGCCCAGGACCGCATCGCGGCGGCCGTCGCCCAGCAACGCGCCGTCGCAGGTGTACGTCGATGATCGCCACACTGCGCGGGACCGTCCTGCAGGTCGGGCTCGACCAGGTCGTCGTCGAGGTCGGCGGCGTCGGACTGCTGACCCACACCACGCCCGGCACCGCTGCCGCGCTGCGGACCGGGGGAGAGGCGACGCTGTCCACGACGCTGGTGGTCCGGGAGGATGCACTGACGCTCTACGGGTTCGGCACCGCGGACGAGCGGGACCTCTTCGAGCTGGTGCAGACGGTCAGCGGCGTCGGTCCGCGGATCGCGCTGGCGATGCTGGCCGTCGCCAGCCCGGACCAGATCCGGGTGGCCATCGCCGGCGGTGATGTCGCCGCGCTGGTGAAGACGCCCGGCATCGGCAAGAAGGGCGCCGAACGCATCGTCCTGGAGCTCAAGGACAAGGTCGGCCCGCTGCTCGCCGGCGACACGACCGACACGCGCCCCGCACCGGTCGGTGGCGGGCACGACCAGGTCAGCGAGGCGCTCATCGGGCTCGGCTGGTCCGCCAAACAGGCCGATGACGCCGTCGCGAAGGCCACCGCGGCCGACCCGGCACTCACCGAGGTGTCCGCGCTGCTGCGGGCGGCGCTGCGCGAGCTGGGACGATGACGGGCGTGGAGCACGAGACAGAGCTGAACCCCGACGGCTCCTACGATGCGACGTCCCGCATCGTCGACCCGGGCGGGGACGAGGAGGAGCGCCGGCTCGAGGTCGCGCTACGCCCCAAGCGGCTGGCCGACTTCCCCGGTCAGCCGCGGGTGCGCGACCAGCTCGGCCTCGTGCTCGAGGCCGCGCGCCGCCGCCAACGGCCACCGGACCACGTGCTGCTGTCCGGACCGCCCGGCCTCGGCAAGACGTCGCTGGCGATGATCATCGCCGCCGAGCTGGAGCAACCGATCCGGATCACCAGCGGGCCCGCCATCCAGCACGCGGGCGATCTGGCCGCGATCCTGTCCTCGCTCGCCGAGGGCGAAGTCCTCTTCCTCGACGAGATCCACCGGATGGCCCGGCCGGCCGAGGAGATGCTCTATCTGGCGATGGAGGATTTCCGCGTCGACGTGGTCGTCGGCAAGGGCCCGGGCGCCACCGCCATACCCCTGGAGCTGCCGCCGTTCACCGTCGTCGGGGCCACCACGCGAGCCGGCCTGCTGCCGGCGCCACTGCGCGACCGGTTCGGTTTCACCGGGCACCTGGACTTCTACGCGACCGAGGACCTGGCCGCGATCCTGACGCGCAACGCCCGCCTCCTGGGCATCGACTCCACCGCGCAGGGCATCGACGAGATCGCCGGACGGTCGCGCGGCACACCACGCATCGCCAACCGGCTGCTGCGCCGGGTCCGCGACTACGCGCAGGTGCACGGCAAGGACGTCGTCGACCTCACGGCGGCGCGGGCGGCCCTGTCCCTCTTCGACGTCGACCAGAGCGGTCTGGACCGGCTGGACCGTGCCGTCCTGGAGGCACTGTGCCGCCGGTTCGGCGGCGGTCCGGTCGGCCTGTCGACCCTCGCGGTCGCCGTCGGGGAGGAGCCGGACACGGTCGAGACCGTCGCCGAGCCCTACCTCGTCCGGGAGGGCTACCTGGTGCGCACACCGCGCGGCCGGGCGGCCGCCCAGCTCGCCTGGGACCATCTCGGTCTCACCGCGCCACCCACGGCGGTCGCCGGCGCCATACCCTTGCCACTGGACGAGGACGGCGGCGGTCGATTCAGCGACTGAGCCCGACACGCTCGGAACCCGGACGCCCGTCGATGACGTTGCTCACTTAGACTCACCCGTCGGCCGCTGATGCTGCCCGACACCCACCAATCCAAGGACTGACTTTTCGATGTATGCACTGGAGCAGACATGGGCTCTCTGATCATTCTGCTGCCCTTGCTGTTGCTGGCCTATCTGTTCTGGACGCAGCGCAAGCGCCAGCAGCAGATGCGTTCGGCCCAGGACTCGATCCAGGTGGGGCAGGAGATCAGCACCACGTCCGGGCTGCTCGGCACGCTGGTCGCGCTCGACGACGAGGAGGGCACCATCGAGGTGTCACCCGGCGTGCAGCTGCGGTTCGTGCGCCGGGCGATCGTCCCGCGCAGCCAGGTCGGCGCGCCCGCGCCGGCGGAGACGGCGGACGCCGAGTCGACACAGATCGAGCCGACGCCGGCCGAGTCCACGCCGGCCGACGTCGCGGAGCCGGGCCCCGTCGACCTGGGCAAGCGTGAGGGCGTCCGGCAGGACGACCACACCCCCGAGACGAAGGCCGAATAGGTGGCCAGCCGAGCCCGTCGATCCACCACCGGCAAACCGCGGCAGATCCTGACGATCCTGTTGCTGCTGATCGTCGCGCTGTATGCCGGCATCGCCGGCACCGCAGCCTGGGCGTCGCCCAAGGGCAAATGGGTGCCGCTGCTCGGCCTCGACCTCGAGGGCGGCCGGCAGATCACCCTGCAACCGCTGGTCGGCAAGGGCCAGCAGGTCAACGCCGGGCAGGTCCAGCAGGCCGTCGACATCATCCGCAACCGCGTCAACGGCAACGGGGTGTCGGAGGCCGAGGTCTCCACCCTCAACAACTCGCTGATCGTCGTGTCGCTGCCGGGCAACCCGAGCGAACAGACCCTCAAGTCGCTCGCGCAGTCCTCGCAGCTGGCCTTCCGGGCCGTCATCCAGGCGCAGCCGATCCCGGCCCCCGCACCGAGCGCGAAGTCCACCCCGAAGTCGAGCCCGACGTCGAGCCCGTCCAGCTCCGGCACGGCGACTCCGAGCACGTCCACGCCGAGCACGTCCACGCCGAGCACGTCCGCGTCGAGCAAGGGTGCCAACGACCTGCTGCCCCAGGCGTTCCTGCGCGACACGAAGTCGCCGTCCTCGACGCCCTCGTCCAAGGCCTCGCCCAAGGCGTCGCCTTCCTCGACCCCGGCGTCGACCCCGGCGTCGACCCCCACGGCGACGCCCACCCCGACGCCCACGCAGCCGTCCCGGCAGCTCCCGGGCGCGCGCCCGGAGCCGACCTCGCCCAGTGACACCGCTTGGGGCACCATGCCGGTGGACAACATCTGGGTCGAGAACAACCTCGCGACGGCGGGGGAGACCTACTCCGAGCTCTTCGCGGCATACCCGTGCACCGCGGCCCAGGTCACCAAGGGCGGTGCCTCCGTGGAGAAGTGGCGCGAGGTCGGTGCTCAGGCTCCGCAGGACCAGCCGAGCGTCGCCTGCTCCGACACCGAGAAGTTCCTGATGGGCCCGGCCGAGGTCACCGGCTCCGAGGTCACCGATGCCTCCTGGGGCAACGAGACCAACCAGCAAGGCGTCGCCACCAGCACCATCGGCGTCAACCTGACGTTCAACAGCAAGGGCAAGGACGCCTTCGCGAAGGTGACCGAGCGGCTGATGCAGCACCAGGGCACCGACCAGAACCGCTTCGCGATCACCATGGACGGTCGGGTCATCTCGGCGCCGCAGACCAACTCGGTGATCACCGACGGGCACGCCCAGATCACCGGCAACTTCACCGAGTCCGAGGCCAAGACCTTGGCCAACCAGTTGAAGTTCGGTGCGCTGCCGTTCTCCTTCAAGGAACTGACCTCCAACCAGGTCAGCCCCGAGGTCGGCACCGACCAGTTGCAGAAGGGCATCATCGCCGGCCTGATCGGCCTGCTGCTGGTCGTCCTCTACTCGCTGCTGCAATACCGCGCGCTCGGTTTCGTGACCGTCGCGTCGCTGATCGTGGCGGGCGTGCTCAGCTACGGCCTGGTGACGCTGCTCGGCACCACCAGCGGCTTCCGCCTCACCATGGCCGGGGTCACTGGTCTGATCGTCTCCATCGGCATCACCGCGGACAGCTTCATCGTCTACTTCGAGCGGGTGAGAGACGAAGTCAGATCCGGCAGGCCCCTGCGGGCCGCCGTCGAGACCGGATGGGCCCGGGCCCGCCGGACCATCATCATCTCCGACATGGTCAACTTCCTGGCCTCCGCGGTGCTCTACGTGCTCAGCGAGGACAACGTCAAGGCCTTCGCGTTCACGCTCGGCCTGTCGACCGTCGTCGATCTGGTCGTCGTCATGATGTTCACCCACCCGGTGCTCACCCAGCTGGCCCGCACCAAGTTCTTCGGCAGCGGCCACAAGTGGTCCGGGTTCGACCCCGACCGGCTGGGCGCCGCGGGAGTCACGTATGCCGGTCGCGGTCGGGTGACGATCGCCGACCGCAAGGCGGCCGCCGGCTCGGCCACGGTCGAAGGAGGGCAGGCCTGATGGGCAGCTTCGCGCAGTTCGGCAACGACCTGTTCACCGGTCGGCGGCAGATCAACTTCATCGGCCGCCGCCGCACCTGGTACCTGCTGACCGGTGTGCTGCTGGTCATCGCGGCAGTGGGGCTGTTCGGGCGCGGGCTGAATTTCAGCCTGGAGTTCGAAGGCGGTTCCCACCTGTCGGTGACCAACATCCAGAACACCAGCAACTTCGACCAGCGGGCCCACGACGCCGTCAAGTCCGCAGTCGGTTCCGCCGACAACCTGCAGGTCACCAAGGCCGGCGCGAGCACCGTCAACGTCGAGTCCAAGAAGCTGGGCAAGGGCACCTCCGCCGACACCGACAAGGTCGCGGCCGCGCTGGCCAAGGAGTTCGGCGTCAAGGACAGCGCCGTCACCACGCAGTTCATCGGACCGTCGTGGGGCAGTTCGGTCACGCACAAGGCGATCCAGGCACTGATCGTCTTCCTGCTGCTGCTGGCGATCCTGCTGTCGGTCTACTTCCGTACCTGGACGATGGCGGCAGCCGCGCTGGTCGCGCTGGTGCACGACCTGTTCTTCACCGTCGGCATCTACGCGTTGACAGGCATCGAGATCTCGCCGGCGACGATGATCGGCTTCCTGACCATCCTCGGCTACTCGATCTACGACACCGTCGTCGTCTTCGACAAGGTCCGGGAAAACACCGACGAAGCCATCCGCGACGGCAACCGCACCTACGCCCAGGCGGCCAACTACGCGGTCAACCAGACGCTGGTGCGCTCGATCAACACCTCCGTCGTGGCGTTGCTGCCGATCACCGCGATCATGGTCGTCGGGATCTTCCTGCTCGGACCCGGCACCCTGCTCGACCTGGCGGTCGCGCTCTTCTTCGGTATCGCCGTGGGCACCTACTCCTCCATCTTCATCGCGACCCCGCTGCTGACATCGCTGCGGCACCGCGAGGCCTCGATCAAGGAGCTGGACCGCCGCGCGAAGGCCTACCAGGCCAGCCAGGCCAGCGTGCTGGCACGGACCGGCACCCGCGAGGAGCACACGCCCGGCGAATCGGTGTCCGGTGTGATCGAGCCCGAGCACGCCAAGGCCGCGCGCGCGGCCGCTGCGACGAAGGTGCGCAAGCGGGAGATCCACCCGCTCGCCAAGCGGAACGCGGATGACTGACACCGCGGCGCAGGTGCTGGCCGCGCACACCCGCGAGGTCGCGGACTTCCCCAAGCCGGGAGTGAAGTTCAAGGACCTGACACCGCTGTTCCGCGAGCCGGGGGCGTTCAGTGTCGTGCTGGACGACATCGCGGGCCGCTGGACCGGCCAGGTCGACGTGGTCGCCGGCGTCGAGGCGCGCGGCTTCATCCTGGGCGCGCCGCTGGCCATGCGGATGGGGCTGGGTTTCGTGCCGATCCGCAAGGCGGGCAAGTTGCCCGGCGACACCCACACCCGCTCCTACGACCTCGAATACGGCACCGCCACGATCGAGGTCACCACGGACGCATTCGCTGCCGGCCATCGCGTGCTGCTGGTCGATGACGTGCTGGCGACCGGCGGCACGGCGGCCGCGGCGTGCGCGCTCGTCGAGAGCGCCGGCGCCGAGGTCGTGGCCCTGGAGATGCTGCTGGAGCTGAGCTTCCTGCACGGCCGGGACAAGCTGCCGGGTCGGGACGTCCGCGCGATTCTGGTCGATTGACCCCCACTACACTCGGTTTATGAGTCAGGACGAGCGCACCAGCAATCCGTCGGGTGCCTCGCGGGTCCGAGCCAGGCTCGTGCGGTTCGGGGCTCCCCGGCCCAGCAGCAACCGGGAGATCGAGCCGTTGCTCGCCATCGTCCGGGCGACCCACCCGAAGGCAGACCTGGCCGTCATCGACCGCGCCTACGGTGTCGCCGAGCGCGCCCACCGTGGTCAGCTGCGCAAGTCCGGCGACCCCTACATCACCCATCCGCTGGCCGTCGCCACCATCCTGGCCGAGCTTGGTATGACGCCACCGACCCTCGCCGCGGCGCTGCTGCACGACACCGTGGAGGACACGGCATACAGCCTGACGCAGTTGACCGACGAGTTCGGTCCCGAGATCGCCATGCTGGTGGACGGTGTCACCAAGCTCGACAAGGTGACCTACGGCGACGCCGCGCAGGCCGAGACGGTCCGCAAGATGGTCATCGCGATGGCCAAGGACATCCGGGTGCTGGTCATCAAGCTGGCCGACCGGCTGCACAACGCGCGGACCTGGCGCTACGTGTCGGCCGAGTCCGCCCAGCGCAAGGCCACCGAGACGCTGGAGATCTACGCCCCGCTGGCGCACCGGCTGGGCATGAACACCATCAAGTGGGAGCTGGAGGACCTGTCCTTCGCGACGCTCTACCCCAAGGTGTACGACGAGATCGCCCGCCTGGTCGCCGACCGCGCGCCGGCCCGGGAGGAGTACCTGCGCGGCGTCCGCGAGCAAGTGACCGGCGACCTGCGGGCCGCGAAGATCAAGGCGACCGTCACCGGCCGCCCGAAGCACTACTACTCCGTCTACCAGAAGATGATCGTCCGCGGTCGCGACTTCGAGGACATCTACGACCTGGTCGCCATCCGGGTGCTGGTGGAGTCGGTGCGCGACTGTTACGCGGTCCTCGGCACGATCCACTCGCGGTGGAGCCCCCTGCCCGGGCGGTTCAAGGACTACATCGCGATGCCGAAGTTCAATATGTACCAGTCGTTGCACACGACGGTCATGGGCCCGCAGGGCAAGCCGGTGGAGATTCAGATCCGCACCTTCGCGATGCACCGCCGCGCCGAATACGGTGTCGCGGCGCACTGGAAGTACAAGGAGGACGCCAACAAGACCGGCGGTGACAGCGACGGGGACGGGCCCGGCAACGACATGTCGTGGCTGCGGCAGCTGCTGGACTGGCAGCGCGAGACGGCCGACCCGGGGGAGTTCCTGGAGTCGCTGCGTTTCGACGTCGGGTCGCGTGAGGTCTACGTCTTCACCCCGAAGGGCTCGGTCATCGGGCTTCCGGCGGGGTCGACGCCGGTCGATTTCGCGTATGCCGTGCACACCGAGGTGGGCCACCACACGATCGGCGGGCGGGTCAACGGCCGGCTGGTGCCGCTGGAGAGTCCGCTGGAGAACGGCGACGTGGTGGAGATCCTGACCTCCAAGGCCGACGGTGCGGGCCCGAGCCGCGACTGGCTGGGCTTCGTCAAGAGTCCACGGGCCCGCAACAAGATCCGCCAATGGTTCTCCAAGGAGCGGCGCGAGGAGGCGATCGAGAACGGCAAGGACGCCCTCGCCCGGACGATTCGCAAGAAGGGCCTCGGCATCCAGCGGCTGATGTCGCACGAGTCGCTGACCGCGGTCGCCGAGCAGCTGAAGTACCAGGACATCGACGCCCTGTATGCCGCCATCGGCGACAGCCACGTCTCGCCCGACCATGTCGTCAAGCAGCTGGTGACGATGCTCGGTGGCGAGGAGGGCACGACCGAGGACCTGGCCGAGGCGACCAACCCGGTCCGGCGCAATCGCCGCTCGTCCGAGGCCGACCCGGGCGTGACCGTGGTCGGCACCGACGACGTGTGGGTCAAGCTGGCCCGCTGCTGCACACCGGTGCCCGGCGACGACATCATCGGCTTCGTGACCACCGGCAACGGTGTGTCGGTGCACCGGCGTGACTGCACCAACGCCGAGCAACTGCTGGCCCAGCCGGAGCGGCTGATCAACGTGGCGTGGTCGCCGTCGGCGGCGTCGGTCTTCCTGGTCCAGTTGCAGGTCGAGGCGCTGGACCGCAACCGGTTGCTGTCCGACGTGACGCGGGTCCTGTCCGACCAGCACGTCAACATCCTGTCCGCCTCCGTGCAGACCACCCGCAACCGTGTCGCGATGTCGAAGTTCACCTTCGAGATGGGCGACCCCAACCACCTCGAACACGTCATCAAGGCGGTCCGCAAGATCGACGGCGTCTTCGACGTCTACCGGATCACCGGATCCGGCCACCGCAGCACCGAACACGCCGCCCAGGCCTGAGGTCTGCCTCGCGACACTGTGGATAACTTCTGCGCGCGTCCGCCGCACGGGGGCAAGCTCTGTCGGCATGACTCCTTCACCGCAGCAGCGCAAGCCGATCCGGACCGACGCCGACCTCTTCGAGCGATGGGAGGACCTGATGGGGCCGGGTGGCTTCGGCCGCCGCAGCCTGTGGCTCATCTTCCTGGACGAGGACGGGCACCAGTCCGACCTGATCGTGCCGATCGACGACATCCCGATGCTCCCCGACGCGCGTGACATCGTGTCGATCACCGACCTGATCGCACGGATCCGGGACGAGGTCGGGATCGCGCAGGTGCCGATGCTCATCTCCCGTCCCGGCCCGTCGGCCATGACCGAGGGTGACCGCCGTTGGGCGGTTGCGCTGACCACTGCACTGCGCGACCAGCACCCGCGCTGGCCGATCCATCTGGCCACCCGCGACCGTGTCCAGGTCTTCGCCGCCGACGATCTGGTCGTGCCCCGGGCCGGTTGAGCGGCCGCGACGCTCAGCCCAGCAGCAGCACCGGACGACTGCGGCCGGCGGTCGAGCGCGGACCGCTCAGCCCGGCCAGGTCGGCCAGCAGCACCGCAGTGCCCGCGACACCGTTGAACAGGGCCAGATCCCCGTCGGCGGCCGCCAGGCCGCACGGCCACTGGCCCGGGTCGTCGCCGGCCAGGTCGAGGAACGCCGCAGCCGTGTCCAGGGCCAGCACCCGGTGTGCCGGCTCCTGGAGCACTCGTGCGGCCAGGTCTAGAGCTCCCACCGGCCCGCCCACGCCGTGGCACAGCGTCCAGCCCTGACCCAGCGCGTCGGCGCCATACGCGGACCACGCCTCGCGCTCGCACCACACCTCGGCGCCGCACGCCTGGATCGCCACCTCCGCCTCCACCCGAATCGACTCCTCCGACCACGGCGCCCGCAATCCCTGCGCGCCCAACTCCAGCAGCCGCAGCCGTATGACGGCCGCTCCCGCGGCGCCGTGACACCACCGGGCGGCCCACACCGGTTCGGGACCGCGCAGGTCCGGCCAGCCTCCGTGCATCGGATCGGACCACGACGCCTCGAAGCGCAGCGCGTCGTGTGCGAGGGGCAGCGCCGACCCGGCGAGTTGCGGCCAGCGCCAGGCGGTTTCGGCCAGCGCCCAGGCGATCCCGCCGGCGCCGTGCGCCATACCGCACAGCGGCCGTGCGCCGGAACCGTGCTGCGTGGGATCCGGCCAGCCGCGGCCCCACAACTGCCGGTCCGACCGCTGCCACAGGGCATCGACCAGCCGGGCCGCGACCGAGGGATCGGCGTGCGGTGCCCGGGTCAGCGCCAGCAGCACACCGGCCAGGCCGGAGGTCAGATCGCTGGACGGCAACCGCCCCGCCAGCTGCTCACCGGCATCACCGGCGGCGCCGGCCGGTGGGCGGCGGCTCCCGGAAGGCCGCACCAGCTCGACGCCGGCGGTGCCGGACAGCAGACCCGGATCGGGAAGCGGCGCGCGGCGCGTGACCGCCCGGCCGGCCCGCGCGGCGAGCTCGACGACGTCCGCCCGGTGCAGTGCCGCCCCGAGCCGGCGCAGTGCCCACGCGATGCCGGCGTCACCGTCGTAGAACGAGGACCGGCCGCCGGTGCAGCGCTCGGGCGTCCCGTCGGCGGCAGGGTGCCAGGTGGGCCAGGTGACCTCGTCACCGTCCTCGATCGCCGTCGCCTGCAGCAGGTCCACGCAGTCCGCGACCGTCTCGCGCAGCCGGTCGACCGTGCGCACCACGCCCGGCGCCGGCGGGCCGTCCGTGGCGGCCGGCAGCAGCGTGGCGCTCATGCCGGCACCGGGACGGCGCGCAGATGGGCGGCGACCGGGTCGACTCCGTGCTCGCGGAACACCTCGGCCACGACGTCGGCGAACGCGCTACACCGTGCCTCGGCGCGACGGTGCGCCTCGCCGAGCCAGCGGCAGCGCAGCTCACCGAAGCTGCAGCCGTCCCCGGGGTCCTCGCTCCACGCGATCCCCGGCGCCAGCACCTTGGTGAACGGCGGCGACGCGTTGCGGACGTGCGCGGCGCAGCAGGTCGCCACCGCCTCGAACGCCGCGGCGCGGCAACCGTCCGGCAGGTAGAGGACGACGGCATCGGCTCGGTCCAGGGCGGCCGCGTCGGTCGCCACCTTCAGCGACCACTGCGCGGTGATCTGCGGTATGACGCGGGTGATCTCGTGCACCAGGCGCGCGACCTCGACGCGGCGTGGCGCGCAATAGAGCCGGGTCAGGTCGTGCGGGACCCGGTCCGCCGGCCAGTCGTCACCCCAGGTGCGCCACCAGCCCTGGTCGGCGTGACCGCCCCGGCGGCGGCTGAGGCGCAGCCGGGCGCCGACCGTCGGCGCGAGGCCGGCCCCGGAGTGCACGCTCAGGTAGTCGCCCCGGCCCACGGCGCGGCGGCGCCGGCGAGGGCCGTCGGTGACCACGACGGCGCCAAACCCGCCGACGGCGAGCACCTCCTGCTCCTGCGGCGACCAGGCGAGCGCACCGGCGTGCGCCGCACGCAGCGCCCAGCCGATCGGTGGGTCCCATCGACCCCGGCTCGTGCCGCCGGGCCGCGGCGCCGCCCACCAGTGCTCGTAGAGCGTCGTCGCGAGGTCGTCGGCGTCCGCCATGACGGTGAGGACGTGCTGCGCGGCCTGTAGTTCGGCGGTGGTGTGTCGGTCCCAGCTCATCGGGATGCCTCCTGCATCGGCGACGCGCTGCGGCGCGTCCTGGTGAAGTCACTGGCCCGGGCACTGGCCCGGGCGTCGGTCAACAGCCGTTCGACGAGCCGGTGGTGGTCGGCACCGGGTGCCGCGGCGTACTGCCACGCGGTCACCAGGAAGCGCACGGTCCGCCACCCGGATGGACACGGCAGTGCCGGGCCGCCGCCCGCGGCATACGCCCGGCGAAAACGATGGAGGGGCAAGCCGATCGACGTCAGGGACTGCTCGAGACTAACCAGGTCCCAGCACGGGTCGCCGCGTCCGGCGGACTCCCAGTCGACGAAGGTGATCCGGGAATCACCGTCGACGAACACGTTCGACGCGGACAGGTCGCCGTGCGTCCAGCGGGCGGCTCGCGCCCAGCTGTCCCGCAACGGTGCCAGTGCGGCGCGCACGACGGGTTCACGCCAGGTGGCCAGCACCGCGTCCCGGTCGGGGCCGGCCGGATGCGTCGTCATCGACGCAAGCGGTGCGTCCAGCAGCGGCCACGGTGCCCGAGCGGTCGGCACGTCCGGGTCGACGGGCGCGCGGTGCAGTGCGACCAGGGCAGCGCCCAGCGCGTGCGACAGCCGCAGGGCGGACTGCTGGTCGAGCGACAGGGTCGTCAGGTCGGTCCCCCGTACGGCGGCGGTCCACACCACCGCTGGTCCCCCCTGAGGGATCAGCGGCGGTGTCAGACCGAGGTGACGCAGCCGGGTGAGGGCCGACCGCTCGGCCGCGACGACGTCGTCCCCGTCCAGCCGGCTCGCCACCCCGGGCTGCTTGGCGTAGGCGAGGGGTCGGCCGGACCGCTGCACGCAGTGCACACCGTTGGTGCGGGTGACCGGCACGGCGCCGGTGACTCCGGAGATCACGTCCCGGCCGGCGACCATGCCCGCTCGGACGGCGAGGGACAGGATCTCCGGAGTGGCCTTCATGCCCATCCCCTCCTACCTCGGGGGCAAGCGATCGCCGCTGCGCCTGTGGGCGCGCTGCGCGCACGCATCTCAGCCCCGGTCCGACCGGTCGGGTTCGTCGAGCTGGTCGATCTCCTCCAGCGCCGCGAGGTAACCCGCCCAGTACTCCTCGGGCACATCGGCCGTCGCGCCGTACCCGTACCCGTGCCCGTCGTCGACCGGACCACCCTCCACGGGTCCCGGGCCGGGGACGGGCACCTCGCAACCGGCGCGGGTCAGGACGTTGCACGTGGCCGGCACCCGCGTCACGACCGGGCACCACGAGGCGCGCGTGATGTTGCACGCCACCGCCCGGGTGACCAGGCACGACGGGGTGCGCGTGACGTTGCAGCTCACCGTCCTGGTCAGCACGCACGCCGCCGGACGGGTGATCGTGCAGATCGCCAGCCGCGTGTTGAGGCAGGTCACGATCGGGCGGGTGACCACCGGGGCGACGAGCAGGTCGACGTTCAGCTCGTCCAGCACCGACTGGATCGGGTTGGCGAACGTCCACTGACCGTCGCTCGACCCGGCGAAGAGCAGACCGACGACCATCCGGTTGTCGTCCATGACCACCGAGCCGGAGTCGCCGTGGTCGGAGAACCGGGACGACCGGCTGGTGTCGGTCTGCACGCGGATCTGGTGGTGCAGCGTCCGCGATCCGACATCACTGCCGTAGTTGATCGACACCGTGAAGTCGGTGGAAACCACTGTGCCGTAGGTCAGTTCGGTGGTCCGGCCGCGTTTGCGCACGGCGGCGCCGACGGTCGCGGCGGTGTGGCCGGCGACATCACCGATGTCCTGGACCGTGGCGCTGGTGGACTTGCCGGTGTCAACGGTCACCACCGCGCCGTCCACGTCGTCGGACAACGTGGCACGCGTCAGACTGCCGAACTGGTTGCCACTGGATCCGCCGTCGAGCAGCGACGGCTGCACCATGCGGTCACCCACCGACCAGGTGTTGTTGACGCACGCCACGTGGAAGTTGGTGAGCGCCATCGTCGCGCCGTTCCCGCGGTCGCGCACCATGGCGCCGAGGGTGCCGGCGAAGATGTAGTAACCCGCGGAGGTCACGTCGGGCGGGGTGAGGTAGACGCTGCGCAGCGGACCCATCGAGATCCCGCCGTGCAGCGTCGTGTACATTGTGGTGTCGACCTGCGGGGTCAGCTGATCGACCAGTTCCCGCGAGGGCCCCTGCAGCTCGACGGTCATCTGCTGCACGTCGGTCGGTATGCCGTCGATCTCCTCGGGCACCCGGTCGGCGGCGGCGAGCTTCGACCTCGGCTGCTTCTCCTCGACGAACACCACGATGGCCAGTCGCCCGGTGGTGCGGCCGTCGGTCTCCTTGTCGGCGATGTCGACGCCGATGACGTTCTTCCTGGCCAGCAGGTCCGCCTCGGCGGCCTGCTTCACGCCGCGGATCTGTGCCCGAGCGCGGGCTCGTTCGTCGGCCATGGGACTTCCTTTCCCTCGGTGCGGCCCGCGAGTCGGGCTCGTTGCCAGCAAGGAGGGTCGGGATGTGCCTTTGATACGTGCGAAGAAGTGTGCCCGTGCAGGTATCACCGCGCTGGGCGACGCGCTCCTGACAGGTGACGGCCGACCGCCCCGGGCCGGCCCAACCTGCACGGACCAGTGGCAGCACCGGATTCCTGGCGCCATACTGGGAGCCACCGGGTCCACGGTCTCGAGGAGACACCCATGAAAGCTGGCACCCGTTCCGAACCGCCCGCCGCACAACCGGTTTCGCCGGTGATGACCGTGCCCGCATCGGCCGCCGCGCGCTTCTCCGTGCGCCGGCTGGACCCCGACCAGTGGCCGGCCGACGACGACGGCCGGCCCGCCGCACCGACGTTGTATGTCGGCGACCGGATCGTCGTGCCGGGTCTGCCGGGACGAGGCGCGGACTCCGCGATCGAGACGATCAGCAAGCTGCTCGACGGACGCGCACGCGTCATGGTGCCTCGAGGCCTGCGCGAACGCACCGCCGTCTATGCGCGCTTCGATCTGCTGGACCGCCTCGAACCGGTGGCCGCGACCGTCCTGCGGCTGCTTCCCGCAGCGGCCGACCGGCGCCCGGTGGACGCCGCGCCGTGGGTGTTGCGTGCCCGGGACGCCGGGATCCACGCCGGGCTGAGCCACGTGCTCACGGTCGCGGGCTACCTGCAGGGCGTCGGTTACCTGCAAGGCGTGGGCTACCTGCAGGGCGTCGGTTACCTGCAGGGCGTCGGCGCGGAGGCCGCCGGGGCGTCACGGGCACCGGTCAGTTGGGCCGCACCGGACCCGTCGGACGGTGCCGACACCGCCGACGGACCGGTCGTGGCGTTGCTGGACACCGGCATCGGCACCCATCCCTGGTTCACTCACGGCACGGAGCGCGACCCTCGACTCGCCGGTGAGCCGATCGGGCTGCGCTTCGACCCGTCCGAGGACCCGGAGCGCAGCGGCGTCACGATCGACCGGGTCAACGGCACGCTCGACCCGCTCGCCGGGCACGGGACGTTCGTCGCGGGCATCGTCCGACAGCACTGCCCGAGCGCGCAACTGCTCAGCGCACCCGTGATGTATGGCGACGGCGCCGCCAACGAGTCCGATCTGCTCGCCGCCCTGACCGACCTGTACGCCTACCACCTGCTGGCGTGCGAAGGCCGGGTCGACGCCCGACCCATCGACGTGCTGTCGCTGTCGATGGGTTATTACGCCGAGTCGCCCGGCGCCGCCGTGCACGGCAGCGCACTGGCCGGCAACCTGCGCGCGTTCGGCGACGCCGGCGTGAGCGTGGTCGCGGCGGCCGGCAACGATGCGACCACCACACCGTTCTACCCGGCCGGGCTGGCAGGGGGAGCAGGCGGCGACGATGCCGCCGGCGGGGTGCCGCTGATCGCGGTCGGCGCGACCGACCCCGGCCGCACGCTGGTGTCGGTCTACTCCAACACCGGTTCCTGGGTGACGACCTACCGCGCCGCCACCAACGTCGTCAGCACCATGCCGACCACCTTCAACGCGGCGGCCCGTGCGGCGCTGTCGACCGGGCCCGGCGCGTTACCGGCCCGCTCGGCCGTCGATCTGGACGACTACTCGGCAGGGTTCGGCATCTGGAGCGGCACCTCCTTCGCGGCGCCGGCGTTGGCCGGGGATGTCGCCGCGGCGTTGGGCGGCGGTGCCGGAGCCGATCTCAGCGGCCGCCGCGACCGGCTCGACACCGCGGTGCGCACCTGCCTGGCAGGTGCGTGGTGACCGCCGTCGGGTCCCGGCGGGACGGCCTGGCGGACCGGGCCGCCGGTTGCTTCCGCGACTACCGCGCAGGTGACGAGCTCGCCATGGGTCGGCTGGTGGACGCCGTCACACCGGTCATGTGGCACACCGCACGCGCCGCCGGGCTCGACCAGGGCACCGCCGAGGACGTGGTCCAGGAGGTGTGGCTGACCCTCTACCGGCGTGCCGATCGCATCACCGACTGCCAGGCGGTCCTGCAGTGGCTGCTGGTCAGCACCCGCCGCCGCGCGTGGGCGGAGGCGCGCCGCGCCGGACGGACCCGCCCGGCCGACCCGGGAGCGGAGGCCGACGTCGAGCACACCGCTCCGCCGGACGACGGGCCGGAGCAGGTCGTGCTGCGCTCGGACGCGGACCGCACGCTGTGGCGCCACTTCCGGGCGCTGTCGCCGCGCTGCCAGGCCTTGCTGCGGGTGGTCGCGGCGGGGGACCGGCCGGACTACGCCGGTCTGGCGGCCGCGATGGGTATGTCGGTCGGCAGCATCGGGCCGACCCGCGGCCGGTGCCTGGCCACACTGCGCGCCTCGCTGGAGGCCGACCGGCACTGGGAGGGCGCGCGATGAACCGCCTCGACGAGCTGAGCAACGGTCCGATCGACGCCGCCGACGAACGAGTGCTGCGCGCACTCGGCAGCATCCTGTCCGCGAGCGACCCGGCCCCGGCGGGCCTGGCCGACCGGGTGAAGTTCGCGCTCACCGTGGAGGCCCTCGGTGCGCAGGTCGCCGAACTCCTCGAGCCCGCACCGGTCGGCGTGCGTTCGTCATACGACACCATCACCACGGTGACGTTCAGCGGCGACGAGGTCACCGTGCTGCTGACCCTGGAGCCGCAGCGCCGGCCGCGCCGGCGGATCACCGGCTGGCTGAGCACGGCCGACGCGACAGCACGGGTCCACGGCCCCGACGGTCCGGTGGACGCCGCGATCGACGAGGACGGCCGATTCGAGATCGAGTTCACCCGAGCCGGCCTGGTGCACCTGGTGATTCAGCTGCCCGGCGACCCGCCCGGCCGCCCGGTCGTCACCCCGCCGATCCAGATCTGAGGTGCGGAGATCAGCACGCCGTATGCCGAACGCGACCTCGCCCGGGCCAAGCAGCTGAACACCCTGGGGCAGTGGTCCGCGTCGCGCAGCGCGCTCAGCGGCGCGGTCGAACGCCTCGTGGCCGAGGACCCCGCGCAACCGGAACTGCTCGGCCGGGTGTTGGTGACCCGGGCGCTGCCCGACCTGCACCTCGACGGGCCGGTCGCCGCGCAGCGGACACTGGAGGAGGCACGCCGCGCCGCCACGGCCGCCGGGTCCCGGTACGTCGCAGCGCTCGCGCTGGTCCAGGAGGGCACCATCGCCATGTACCGCGGTGACTGGACTGCCGGGCTTCTCGCGCTGGATCGGGTGCGATTGGACGATCTGCGCTCACCGGCCGAGGTGCTCGCGGTGCTGCTCAACCGCGGTCTGGCCAACACCACCCTGCGGCATCCGGTCGCCGGGCGCCGTGACCTGCGGGCCGCGTTGCGGCTGGCGATCCGGCAGGACTGGCCGGAGGTGGTGTTCAAGGCCCGGCACAACCTGGGCTGCCTGGAATTCTTCGTCGGGCACCTGCCGGAGGCGATCCGGCTGATGCAGGAAGCCGACGAGTCGCCGGTTCGGGTGGACCGGCTGCAGTCCCGGCGGGACATCGCCGCCGCGCTGCTGGAGGTCGGGCTGATCGATCCGGCCAGGCACCTGCTGGGCCTGGCCCTGCGCAGCGCCCGGCGCAGGGGGTTACGACTCGACGAGGGCAACATCCTGCTGGACCTGGCCGGCGCGCACCTGCTGGCCGGTGACACGCGGTCGGCCGCACGCGCCGCCGCATCGGCCGCCCATGCCTTCCGGGCGTATGACGACGCCGACCTGGCCGCGCACGCGCAGCTTCTGCTGGCTGCGGCGGACCTGACACGGGGGCGTCCCGCGCTCGATCCGGCCCTGCTGGACCGACCGGGCCCGACCGGCCGGATGGCCGCACGACTGCTGGCCGAGGCGTCGATCGACCGGGGCGACCTCGACCGGGCCGACCGCCTGCTGCACGGGCTGGGCCGGCAGCCGACCGACGGCATCGACGCGGTGATGCACGAGCATCTGCTGCGCGCCCGGCTGGCGACATACCGCAGCGATCAGCGCAGCGCCGAACGCGAATTCGCCGCTGCGGCACGGAAACTGGCGCGCATGCAGGCATCGGTGGCCGGTCCGGAGGCCCGCGCCGCCGTGGCCGTGCACGGGACCCGGCTGGCCCGGAACGACATCGGGCAGGCCATCCGCCGCGGCGACCCCGAGCACGTCTTCCGGTCCGTCGAACGCTGGCGCGCCGCGTCGCAGCGGCTGCCGGCACTGCATCCTCATCCGGACCCCGTCGTGGCGTCCTGGGTGATGCGGCTGCGGCAGGTGCGGCACGACGCACAGTCCGGTCACGACGGTCCGGCAGTGCGGGCCGAGATCGCCTCCCTGGAAAGGCAATTGGCTCGACGGCTGTGGGCGGCGGGCGCCGACGCGGTGGGGACCGGGCTACCGCCCGCGGCATACCGTGTGGTGCGCGCGAAGCTCGCCGAGAGCGGGGCGACGTTGCTCTACTACTTCCGGCAGGACAGGAGGGACCACCTGCTGACGATCGGCGCGCGGCGACCGGTGATCCGTGTGCTCGCGCCGGCCACCCGGACGGAGGCAGCGGTGGCCCGGCTGGAGTCGGCTCTGCGGGCGCGCGCCCACGCCGGCCCGGACGCCGCCCTTCGCGCCGCGATCGACCGCAGCGTGGCCCGCGACGTCGAGCAGCTCGCCGCGTTGCTGCTGCCGCCGGATGCCATCGGTGCCGCCGGTCCGGTGCTCGTGGCGCCGACGCGCGCACTCGCGTCGATCCCGTGGAGCATGCTCCCGGCGTTGTCGGCGCGGCCGGTGGTCGTCGCGCCCTCGGTGTCCCGCTGGTGCGCGGCCGGACCCACGACGGGCGAGATGCACGCCGCCGCACTGCTGCTCGGCCCCCGGATCGCCCACGGCGCACCCGAACTGCGTGCCGTGGAGCGGGTATGGCGGCGGGCCGGTCGTGAGGTCCGGACCCATCTGCACGGCACGACGCGTGACCTGCTCGGCGCGTTCGCGGGTGCCCAGCTGGTCCACGTCGCCGCGCACGGCGAACACGCCCAGCAGAGCCCGATCTTCTCCCGGCTGGACCTGCACGACGGGCCGCTGTTCGCCCACGAGCTCACCGGTCGTGCCCAGGTGCCGGATCACGTGGTGCTGTCCGCCTGCGACGTGGGCCGGTCCGCCGTCGGGCCGGGGGAGGAGCCACTGGGTCTCGCG
>NZ_JBQCGS010000057.1:0-63780 GCF_051955415.1 Flexivirga sp. | reverse complement strand
AGCTGACCCCGCCGAAGTCCCCCCGCTGCACGGCCTGCGCCTGCGGCCCGGCTGTCCGGACCCGACGGTGACCATCCGTCACGTGGCCCCCGTCGGATCCGGCGACCATCCACCCCACCACAGTTAGGAAGGGCACCGCGTGTCTTCGCTCTTCTCCGACTATCAGATCTGGACCGCGCTGTGGGCCACCATCAAGCTCACCATCATCAGCGCGGTCGGCAGTCTGATCGTCGGCACGATCGTCGCCACCCTGCGGCTGTCCCCGGTCGGCATCCTGCGGTTCGTCGGCACGTCATACGTCAACATCTTCCGCAACACGCCGCTGACCCTGATCATCCTGTCGTGCAGCTTCGTGCTCTACATCCAGCTGGGCATCTCGCTGGCGGACTCGGGCAACCCGAAGTTCGCCGACGTCAACGGTTTCCGCCTGGCCGCAGTCGGTATGACGGTCTACCACGCGACCTATGTCTGCGAGGCGCTGCGGTCCGGGTTCAACACCATCCCGATCGGCCAGGCCGAAGCCGCCCGCTCCGTCGGCCTGACCTTCGGGCAGACGATGCGCGAGATCATCCTGCCGCAGGCCTTCCGCGGCGCGGTCGTGCCGTTGGGCAACACGCTGATCGCGCTCACCAAGAACACCACGGTGGCCGTGACCATCAGCGTCTACGAACTCTCCGGTGTGCTCAAGACGGTCACCGAGCGTGACCCCGGCCTGCTCAACCTGGCCTTCATGGTGGTCGGCGCCTTCTTCATCCTGCTGACGTTGCCGATGGGTGTCGGTCTCGGGTGGCTCGGCAAGCGGGTGGCGGTGAAACGATGAGTGCATCAGTCCTTTTCGACGCTCCGGGGCCGAAGGCACGGCGGCGTTACGCGATCTTCGGCGTGATCGGCGGACTCGTCTTCGCCGCGATCATGGCCCTGGTGATCTGGAAGCTGGCGGACAAGGACCAGTTCGCCAGTTACAAGTGGAAGCCGTTCATCGAGTGGTCCACCTGGAAGAGCTACATCCTGCCCGGCCTGCGCGGCACACTCATCGCTGCGGCACTCGCGATCGTGATCAGCCTGATCCTGGGTGCCGCACTGGCGATGCTGCGCCTCGTCGAAGTGCCGACCCGCAAGGGGCCGGCCGCGCTCGCCATACGCGCGCTGCGGTGGGTGGTCACCGCCTGGGTGGAGCTCACCCGTGCCATCCCGGTGCTGCTGATGATGCTGTTCATCTTCGGCTGGCTCAGCGCCCACGGCCAAGGCAGCGGCAGCGGACCACTCATCGCCACGGTGGCCGGTCTGGTGTTCTACAACTCATCGGTGATCTGCGAGGTCATCCGGTCCGGTGTCGACCAGTTGCCCAAGGGCCAGCGCGAGGCGGGCAGTTCGATCGGTCTCAGCGCCGGCCAGACGGTGCGCATCATCCTGTTGCCGCAGGCGATCACCGCCATGTTGCCGTCCCTGATCAGCCAGGTGATCGTGGTCCTGAAGGACACCGCGCTCGGCTACAACGTCCTCTACAACGAACTGCTCTATCGCAGCAAGCCGGCGACCTCGCTCAACGGCAACATCTTCGCCATGCTGGTGGTGCTGGCGGCGATCTACATCGTCATCAACTACGCGATCAGCAAGCTGGCCACCTGGGTGGAGCGCCGGCTGCAGGCCCGCGGTCGCAACACCGGTCCCGCCGCACCGGCGGGCGATCCGGCCGGACCGACGAACGCTCCAGGAGTGCCGGCCGGCGACACCGCCTGAGGAGGCCTCCATGACTCGAACGCTGCTCACCGCCCCGTACATCGTCGCGTACCAGGAGGGCGGTCACCGACTGCTGCGGGACGGTTGTGTGGTGGTCGAGGACGACCGCGTCGTGCACGTCGGCACGTCATACGACGGCTTGGTGGACGTCGAGCGCCGACTGCCCGACCGCATCATCACGCCGGGCTTCATCGACACCCATGCACACTTGCACTCCTCCCCCATCGACAAGTCGGTCCAGGAGGACCACGGGCCGCGACAGTTCTGGCTGACCGGCCTCATCGAGATCCTGCCGGCGGAGGACGCCGGGCTCACGTCCGCCGGCATGCGCAGCTGCGTCGACTACTCGCTCATCGAGCTGGCCCGGTCGGGCACGACGACGGTCATGCACCTGGGCGACGAGGCGGAGTATGTCGCCGACGAGCTCGACCGGGTCGGTCTGCGTGGGTATGTCGCTCCCTCCTACCGGTCCGGCCGGTGGTTCACGCCGGACGGCAAGCGGGTCGACTACGAGTGGGACGTCGCTGCCGGCCAGGAGGGTCTCGCCCGGGCCGTCGACTTCGTCCGGACGCAGGGATCCCGGGAAGCAGGGCGCGTCCAGGGATTCCTCGGTCCCGCGCAGGTCGACACCAGCGCGGCGGAGTTGCTGCGCGACTCCAAGCAGGCGGCCCGCGAGCTCGGGGTGCCGGTCTCGCTGCACGCCGCCCAGGGCGTGTGGGAATTCAACGAGATGACCCGGCGGCACGGCCGGACGCCGATCGAATGGCTCGCCGATCTGGACTTCCTCGGACCCGACACCCTGCTCGGGCACGCCATCTTCATCACCGGGAACAGCTGGGTCAACTTCGCCGGTGACGACCTCGGCCTGCTGGCGCAGTCCGGCACGTCGGTGTCCTACAACGCCTGGTGTTTCGCGCGTCGCGGCATCCTGATGGAGTCCTTCCCGGCATACGTCGAGGCGGGCGTGAACATGTGCATCGGCACTGACACCGCGCCCCAGTCGATGCTCGAATCGCTGCGGTGGACGGCGATCTCGGGGAAGATCACCTCGCGCCGCGCGGACACCTCGACCGCCAGGCGCGTGTTCGATGCCGCAACCCTGAACGCGGCGCGGCTGCTCGGCCGCGACGACCTGGGCCGGATCTCCCCCGGCGCCAAGGCCGACCTGTTGTTCTGGCGGACCGACTCCTTCGGTATGGCGCCGCTGCGTGACCCGATCCGCAACATCGTCTATTACGCGCAGCCGTCGGACCTGGCCGACGTGTGGGTCGACGGCAACCCGGTCGTCGAGGACGGCACCGTGCTGGGCACTGACCTCGAGGCGGCCGCGCGCGGTGTCCAGGCCGCCGGGGAGCGTGTCTGGGCGCACTGGCACGAGGGCGACTGGGCCGGCCGGACCCTGGAAGAGCTGGCCCCCACGACGTTCCCCGATTTCGTGGAATCTCCCTGACGCCCGCCTCCGGACGAGCTTCTGGGGCGGAATTCCGACTGCGCTGACGCCCTTCCTCGGTGCCGGTGCGTAGGCTCCGAAGATGACCACCACGGGCCGTATCCGATGAGCTGGGATGACCTCGGGCACTGGGTGATGTCACCCGGTTTCGGCGGGGTTGCCGCCGTACTGGCTGCCTCGTTGGCGTTCTGGGGTGCTCAGTCCGGCCGGCGCAGCGCGGACCAGCGTGCCCGCGAAGAACGCTGGTGGGAACAAGCCCGCTGGGCCGCCGACCTGTTGCTCCAGGGAGACGATCGGCAGGCGCTGGGCATCGCAGCGTTGGACCAACTGGTGCACGAGGCTCCCGACGTGGAAGCGGCCCTGTTCGCCCGGGTGGCGCTGCAGCCGATCGTCTTCGCCGGGGAAGAAGTCGAGTTGGTGGACGGTTCACAGTTCGACGAGGCACAATCGTCATACGAGGAGACGGAGGAACAGTGATGGCCGACAACACAGCAGGCAACGCGAAGTCGGGCCGATACGTCTCCAAGAAGGAAGCCAATCGAGCCGCCGCCGCGAGGGTCTACATCGCCGCGAGCAAGAAGGCCGGCAGACCCGTCCCGCCCTCCGTGCAGCGTCTCGCCGCGCAGGGCAGCTGACTCGCACAACGGAAAACGGCCCGGATTCCCGGGCCGTTCTGCTTGCTCCCCCACTTGGACTCGAACCAAGAACCCTCCGGTTAACAGCCGAATGCTCTGCCAATTGAGCTACAGGGGATCGCGCGTCGTGCGCGAAGAAACCATAGCAAATTCGCACCCGCAACACCGAATCGGCCGGGCTACTGCAGGCCGACCGCATCCTCGACGAACGCCCTGGTCCGGGCCACCGCCTCCTGCACCTGCGGATCGTCGGCGCGGGCGCCGCGGCCGAGCACCGTCTGGGTCAGCAGCGTGCCGGCCTGCAGGTCCCGCCGGACGACGACACGCCCCTTGGCGCGGCCCTGCAACGGCAGCTCCTCGGCCAGCACGATGCTGGCCCGCACGCGCTCGTGGAAGGTCTCCGGCAACCGGGTGTCCTGCTCGCCGAACGTCCACTGACCGGGTCGGCCGCCGCCGATCCAGGTCACGGTGAGCGTCCATGTCTGCGGCTCCCACTGCCCTGCGTCCACCTCGTGCCAGGGACGCGCGGTGACCTCACCGCTCGTTGCCACCTCCGTCAAGTGCCAGGTGGTCGCGACGACGTGCGCACCGGTGAGCTTGTCCACCGCTGAGGCGAGCACGCGCTCACCCTTGACGAGCTCGAGTTGCTGGTGCACCTCGGGCGGAAGTTGCGGTCGGGAGCGCTTCAGGAAGGACATGCTGTCCATTCTCCACGTGGCGCCCACGGACCGGCTCACTCGGTTTCGACACCCGGCTCGTTCCTCACCGCTACTCAACCGGCGTGGGGGTGCTCACTCCAGGTTGGCCAGGAGCTCCGCCAGTGTCCGCTGCAGCGTGGTCAACTCGGCCGAGATGCCACGCGCCTGCTCCGGATCGTCGCTGCGTCGCAACGTGCTCATCACCTGCGCGATCCTGCGCCGCAGCGCCACCTCCCGCACGCGCACGACCAACGACCGCACGTAGTGCCAGTCGGGGCGGCCCTGCGAGTCCAGCTTGGTCGGCAACGGCTCGACCGCCAGCTGGGCGACCAGCGGCCGCACCACCTCGGGCACCGTCTCGTTGATGGCCGACACCCAGGCGCTCTGGCTGCGGGTCGGGTCGATGCCGACGGTGCGCACGGCTTCGAACACGGCGCGGTGCGCCGGCGCGGTCAGATCGGCGGGATCGACCGGGTCCAGCTGCTGGGTCGGTACCGCGGACGGGAACTGCACCACGCACTGCAGCAGCATGTGCTCGGCGCGCACGATCGGGTCACGGAGGTTGGGTGGCTCGTATGCCGGCGCGGGTGCCGACGTCTCGGCGGCCGCCTCGGGCTGCCGATCCCGAGACTTCTGGGCTGCCTCTGCGATGCCGCCGCGCGGGGCGCGCCGGACCGCTTGGGTGAAGTCGTCCACGTGGACACCGATCTGCCGGGACACCTCCCGGACGAGTTCGTCGCGGCTGAGCGGGTCGCGGATGTCCGCGACGATCGGCGCCAGCGCACGCGTGGCCGCCACCCGGCCACCGACGGAGTCCAGGTCGAAACGGGCCAGCGTGGTCCGCACCACGAACTCGAACATCGGCGTCGCCCCGTCGACCAGGTCGCGCACCGCGTCGGGCCCCTCGGACATCCGCAGCTCGCACGGGTCCTGGCCGTCCGCGGCCACCGCGACATACGACTGCGAGGCCCACCGCTGGTCCTCGTCATACGCCTTGAGCGCGGCCTTCTGGCCGGCTGCGTCACCGTCGAAGGTGAAGATCACCTTGGCCGGGTCTCCCCCGCGTTCGTCGCGCAGCAATCGCCGCAGCAGTTTGATGTGCTCCACGCCGAACGCCGTCCCGCACGTCGCCACCGCCTGGGTCACGCCGGACAGGTGGGCGGCCATCACGTCGGTGTAGCCCTCGACGATGACAGCCTTGCGGTCGTCGGCGATGGACTTCTTGGCCAGGTCGAGGCCGTAGAGCACTCGCTGCTTCTTGTAGATCGCTGTCTCGCCGGTGTTGAGGTATTTGGCCGGTCGTGGGTCGCCGTCGAAGATCCGGCGGGCACCGAACCCCACTGTGTCACCGGTGATGTCGTGGATCGGCCACAGCAGCCGCCCCTGAAAGACGTCGTATCCGCCCCGGTTGATCAGCCCCGCGGCGAGCATCTCGTCGCGGTTGAATCCCTTGTCCCGCAACACTTTCGACAGGGCGTGCCCATCCGTCGGGGCGTAACCCAGGCCGAACTGCTCGGCGATCGTGCCGTCGAAGTCGCGGCCCCGGAGATAATCCCGTGCGGTGCGCGCCTCGGGCATCCCGGGCAGCAACGACGCGTAGAACTCCGCGGCCACCCGGTGTGCCTCGAGCAGCCGGGTGCGTCGGCCGATGCTCTCCCCGCGGGGCCGGACACCGTCCTCGTAGTGCAACTCGACGCCGGCCTTGCCCGCCAGCCGTTCGACGGCCTCGGCGAAGCTGAGATGGTCCACCTCCTGCACGAAGGAGATGACGTCGCCGCCCTTCTGGCAGCCGAAGCAGTGATAGAACCCCTGTGTCGGGTTGACCGAGAAGCTCGGCGTCTTCTCGTCGTGGAAGGGGCACAGGCCCACCAGGTTGCTGCCCGACCGGCGCAGCGTGACGTGCTCGCTGACCACGTCCTCGATCGAACTGCGCTCCTTGACGAGTTCGACGTCTTCGGACTTGATGCGACCCGCCATAACATCAGGCAGTCTAGGTCCCCGCGCTCATCGGGGAGGCAGCCGTCCACAAGGTCATGCCCGGTCGAGCGTCGCGAGGTCACGGACAGCGAAGCCCTGGTGCTCGAACTCTTCGTTCAGCACCGTGCGCAGACACTGCGCCACACTCCGTCCTCGGGCGTATGGCGGCCACACCCCGTCGTCGGGCACGGGCGCCGGCTGCGCCAGCTCCTCCGTCGTGCGGTCGGCCAGCCAGTCACTCAGTGCCGTCGCCTGCTGCTGCCGCACAGCCAGCACCTCCTCGAGCGTCGGGTCAGCGGCCGGGTCCAGGCCCGGCGCGGCGTCCGCCGGCACGTCGGCGATCGACAGCCCCAGCGGCGAGAACGGCTCCGTGCTCCCCAGACAGCAGCGGCTGAACCACGAGTCGTGGACGAAGACCAGGTGCCGCAGGGTCTGCAGCGTGGACCACTCTCCGCGCACCGACCTCCGCTCGATCCCCGGACATCGCCGCACGCGGTCGATGGTCGCCGCCCAGTCGTCCCGCAGCTGCCGCCAGGCGGCACGCAGGTCGGAGATCTCGTCGGAACGGATCAGCACGCGCACCGGGTGCCGCCGGTCCAGCTCTGCCTCGACGTAGGGCATCACCGCGACGCCGTTAACCGTCAGGTCGCTGATCAGCCCGTCCAGTTCAACTCCTCGGATGACGCACCCGACGAACCGGGCACCGTCGAGCACGCACTCGCGGAACTCTGCCCCGGTGAAATCACGATCGACCAAACGCTCCATCCCGCGGAGCCTATGACCGTGCTGCGACACCTGCCGGGTCAGCCGCTCCGCGTCATACGAGATCGGCCGTGAGCGCCGCGACCACATCGGCCGCCGGACCCGGCCGTGCCTGGCGCCAGCCGGTGCCCGCCCACAGGCTCACCAGCTCACGGTCCCCGGCGGCGGCGCCTGCGGCGCGCAGCGGTTTGGTCAGCTGGTTGACGATCGGATAGACCGGCACCGCGAGCGCGTCGAAGCGCTCCACGAACTCATTGCGTATGGCGCGCGCCGGGCGACCGCTGAAGGCGCGCGTGACGGTCAGCCCGGTGAGTCCCGGGTCGGTGAACCCGGCGCGGTAGGCGGCGTTCATGCCCGATTCGTCGGTGAGTAGGAACGCCGAACCGCATTGCACCGCAACGGCTCCCGCGTCGAGTGCATCCCGCACGTCGTGCGCCGACATGACACCGCCGGCGACCACGATCGGCAAGTGCACCTCGGCCCGCACCAGCGGCAACAGCTCACGCCAACCGCAGGCGTTGGGCTCCGCCGCGACGCAGTGCGTGCCGCGGTGGCCGCCGGCGTCGGTTCCTTGCAGACACAGCAGATCCGCACCGGCATCGACGGCGGCGCGCGCCTCGGCCGCATCGGTGACGGTGGCCAGCACCTGGGATCCGGCCGCGTGCAGGCGCTGCACCGCGTCCTGCGGCGGCGGACCGAAGATGAAGGAAACCACCGCGACTCGCGCGTCCACCAACACCTCGAGCTTCTCGGCGAAGTGGTCGGTCCCGTCCCAGCGCGGCTCGGGCAGCTCCACTCCGGCGGCGGATGTGATGGGTGCCAGGGCGTCGGCGTACGCGCGCAGCCGGTCGGTGTCGCGCTGCTCGTCGACGGGCGTCGGCAGGAAGAGGTTGACGCCGAACGGGCGGTCGGTGAGCCGACGCACGCGGGTGATGCCGTCGGCCAGCGCCGCGCCGGTCAGATAGCCGCCGGGGAGCAGCCCGAGACCGCCGGCGTCACTGATCGCGGCCGCGAGCTCCGGTGTGCCGGTGCCGGCCATCGGCGCGCCGATGATCGGCAGTGCGGAAAGGGACCAGTTCATCGGTGCGGCAGCTCCATTCAATGGGGGGATCATGACCACGCCTCGGCGAGGGCGCGGGCTCGGTGATCGGTCAGCGACGCGATCTGGTCGACGACGACCCGCAGTGCCGCCGCGTCGTCGGTGGCAGCTGCATGGTCCTCGGCGAAGAGCGGGTCGAGTCGATCGGGGTGCTCCTGGAAGACGGTGAAGAGCGTCTCGACGATGCGGCGCTGCTCGGCCTGCAGCGTGCGCCGGGCGTCGGTCATCATCACCCACCGCGCGGCGACGGCCTTGAGCATCACGCACTCGGCGAGCACGTCGGCAGGGATCACCACGTCTGCGGCGTATCGGGTCAGCGGGCCGTCGCCGTACTTGTCGCGGGTGGCCTGCTCGGCGGCGCCGACGAAGCGCCCGATCAGCCGGCTGGTCATGTCCTTGAGCTCGGCGACACCGTGCCTCCCCGGCCGCTGTTGCTGCGGTATGGCGCCGGAGGAGAGTAGCCGCTCGAAAGAGCCTGCCAGCTGGGCCTTGTCGAGCTGCGGGGCGTAGATGCGCCGCGCCACGTCGGCGAGGATGTCTATCTCGTCGCGGGAGCGCAGCGCCCGCACCTCGATCAGCCCGGAGGTGATGCCGTCCTCCACGTCGTGCACCGAGTAGGCGACATCGTCGGCCCAGTCCATGACCTGCGCCTCGACGCAGCGTTGCTGCCGGCGCCCGCTGGGCACAGTCGCTCGCGCCCAGCCGAAGATCTGCTCGTCCGCCGCGTAGCAGCCGAACTTGCTGGGATGGGAACGGCTTTCACCACGGAACCACGGGTACTTGCTGGCGGCGTCCAGCGAAGCGCGCGTCAGGTTGAGACCCACGGACTCGCCGTCGGCCCTGGACCGCTTGGCCTCCAGCCGGGTCAGGATGCGGAACGTCTGCGCGTTGCCCTCGAATCCGCCGATGTGGCCGCAGAGTTCGTTCAGAGCCGACTCACCGTTGTGCCCGAACGGCGGGTGGCCCAGGTCGTGCGCGAGGCAGGCGGTGTCGACCACATCGGCGTTGCAGCCGATGGCTTCGCCGAACTCGCGACCGATCTGTGCGACCTCCAGCGAATGCGTCAGCCGGTTGCGGATGAAGTCGTGGTGCGGCTGCAGCACTTGCGTCTTGGACGCCAGCCGACGCCACGCGGCCGAGTGCAGCACCCGTGCCCGGTCACGCGCGAAGTCGTCGCGGTCGGCGCGCTTCTGTGCCGGGTCCTCGCGCACGAAGCGCTGCCGGTCGTATGCCGAGTAGCTCATCGTCGGCCGATCATGCCGCGCTGCCACGGGGCAGCATGCTGCGCAGCCCCGCCCCGAGGGATCGCACCGGCCGCTCGCGGTAACCACCCATCACCAGACCGGCGTTGCGCTCGAAGACATTGCGCGATGCGAAGTCGCCGGTGCGCAGCCACGACCAGCCGAGCGCCACGGCATACAGCGGCAGGAAGGGCAGACCGCCGCAGACGACGTATTGCCAGCTGTGTTGCTCCTCGTGCGTGATCAGGTCGGCATCATTGAGGTGCAACTGATCCCAATCGTCTTTGCTGACAACGACGTTCCCGATGGTGAAGGCACCCGCCACCGGGAACCCGAGGCGGTAACCCCCTGCCAGATAGAGACCGCGGGGTCCGGTCGCAATGTGCGCCCGGCCGATCCGCGCGACGAGCAGGCCGACAGCCGTCGATCCGTTGACCCAGTTGGCGCACCACTTGACGCGGTGCGCCACCGTCATGGTCCCCGAGGCCGTCACTCTGCGGCGCCCTCGATGTTCTTCAGCAGTTCGCGGGCGAAGACCGGCAACCAGCCGCGCTGGCGCTGTGACCACGCCTGCGCGACCGGGTCGATCGGGTAGAGCACGCCGAGGTCGTCCGCGGAGGACAGCGCCAGGTCGGTGCCCTGCGCGTCCTCGACCACTCGCCATTGAAGCGCCGAATGGCGTTGCAAATATTCGCCCATCGCCATGGCGATCATCGTCAGCGTCGGCGTGGGGTCGCCCCGGTCGGCCGCGGGTGTGAGCAGCACATCGTGCACGTAGTCGTCGTAGGCCCTGCCGATCGACTCCAGGTCGTCGACATCCACCCCGGCCGCCTGCGCGTCACCGAGCCAACCGGTCAGCGCCCGCTGGGCCGACCGGTCCAGCGGCTGGACGGTGATCTCGGCGGTCATGACGCGTAACGGGCGGCGGTGCGGGCGCGGGCCTTGGCGGCCTGCTCCTCGCGGTTCTTCGGCGGCGCCGTCGTCACGAGGGAGTCGATGAGCTCGCGGCTGGCTGCGGTGATCGCGGCCACCGCCGTGTCGTAGGCGGCCTGGTTGCTCTTCGACGGCTTGGTGCTGCCGGCGATCTTGCGGACGAACTGCAGTGCGGCGGCGGCGACCTCGTCGTCGGTGGCCGGTGGTTCGAAGTTGTTCAGCGGGCGGATGTTGCGGCACATGCCTTCATTGAACCCGATGTGGGCGCGGGGGACGAGTAACGCGCGCCGGGGCCGCCGCAACTCGCGGCGCCCCCGGGGTCGTGAGCGGCCGGATAGCTCAGGCGAGCTGAGCGCGCGCCTGCGCCGCGGCCTTGGCGGCCTGCTTGGCGGCCTGGCGGCCGGCCTTGCCGCCGCGGTCGCGGACCGCCTCGGCCACCACGGGAGCGTTCTCGCGGGCGGCTTCGGCGACGGCCTCGCCGCGTTCCTTCATCGCTTCGGCCCCGACCGGCGCCTGCTCCTTGGCGACACTCGCCCAGTGTGCACCGTGCTCCTTGGCCGCTTCGGCGACATGGCCGACGGTCTCCTTCAGCGACTGCACGGTGTCCGAGCTGTCGCTGCCGCTCGGCAGCGCCGACGAGACGGCTTCGCCCGCCCGGTGGGCGGCGGCCTTGCTGCGCCATACGGCACTGGGCTTGCCCTCGGTGTCGACGGCCGCGATGAGCAGCCCGCCGAACAGGCTGACGTTCTTGAAGAAGTGGATCTGCTGCTGGGCGCGCTTGGCCGGGTCGTCCTCCTGCCAGAAGGCGTGCCCGGCCAGTGTGGTCGGCACCAGCGAGGCGGCGAGGACCGCGGAGGCCACGCGGGGGAACCTGCCGGTGGCGAGCATCAGGCCGCCGACGACGTGCACGGCTCCGTTGACGCGCACCGCGGTGGCCGGATCCGAGGGCACCAGCGAGGACAGCTGCGGGGGCAGCACCGACCGGAGCTTGTCGACCACCGGTGCAGCCGCGGGAGCGGGCCGGTCGGGGTTGCGCAGCGAATTGAACCCGGCGGTCAGGAAGATCGACGACAACATCGGGCGGGCAAGGCGACGAACAAGCACGGGTTGGCCTCCATTGATCGGTCTCGCGGCTCGGGCGCCCGTGTGCAGGCACCTGGGGACCCCACGAGCCTACCCACGCCCGGTTCGTCCATGCGTCCAGCGCCCCGTTGCGACGTCTGCCCGCGGCCAGCAGACTGCAGGTATGACGCGCCCCACGCATCCGCTGATCGTCCCGACGGCACTGGCCACCGTGCTGGACACGGTCACCGTGCTCGACACCCGGTGGCAGATGGGCCAGCAGTCGCGCCGGCCCGCATACGACGCCGGCCACCTGCCCGGTGCCGCGTGGGTCGAGTTCGAGGGGGTGATGGCGGACGCGCCCGGCGACGGTGGACGCCACCCGATGCCGCAACGTGAGGTCTTCGCCTCGGCGATGCGCGCCGCGGGAGTCGACAACGACCGGCCGGTCGTGGTCTACGACGACGGGAATTCCCTTGCTGCGAGCCGGTGTTGGTGGCTGCTGAAGTATTTCGGCAAGGAGGACGTCCAGGTCCTCGACGGCGGGTATGCCGCGTGGCAGGCGGCCGGGCTGCCGGTGTCGACGCGGGAGCCGGACATCGCCGCCGGGGACTTCTGCCCGACCGACCCGGGTGCGGCGCTGCTGGACGCCGACGGCGCCGCCGACTTCGCCACCGCCAAACTGTTGCTCGACGCCCGGCCCGCCGACCGGTTCGCCGGACAGAACGAGACGATCGATCCCGTCGCCGGGCACATTCCCGGCGCGATCTCCGTGCCGGCTCTGGCCAACGTCGACGCGGACGGTGCCTTCTTGTCCGCCGACGACCTGGCGATGCGCTTCACCGCGCTGGGCATCCGTCCCGACAGCGAGGTCGGCGTCTACTGCGGTTCAGGGGTGCAGGCGACCCACTTGGCGCTGGCGCTCGAGGCATCCGGCATCCACCCCCAGACCAGCGTCTACATCGGCTCCTGGTCGCACTGGATCACCGACGACGAGCGACCGGTGGAGGTGTAGCCGGCGACGGCCGGACGGCCACGCCCCCTGGATTCGGGCGCGGTGCGGGTCGCAGCGCGCGTACCGGCAGGATGAACACATGCCAGCTCGTGACGTCGCCCCGACAACACCGTCGCTCGAGGACCGGGTCGCCGCGGCCATGCCGCATGCTCGGCGCCTGCTCGGACACGACGTCCACCCGCCCGCCGATGCGCTGACCCGCCTGGCGGAACATCTCCCGCCGGGCACCGAATGGGACCGGTACGGCGCCGGCGGCCTGGTCGCCGACCTCGAGTCACGAGTCGGCGAACTGCTCGGCAAGCCCGCGGTGGCGTTCTTCCCGAGCGGGGTCATGGCCCAGCAGGCGGCCCTGCGCTGCTGGACCGACCGGTCGCGCTGCCGACGGGTGGCGCTGCCCGACCTGTCGCACCTGCTGCGGCACGAGCTGGACGGTCCTGCGCTGCTGCACGACCTGCGCTACGAACGACTCGGCACCGGTCGGCAACTGCCGACCGTCGCCCACCTGGACGGCATACCCGGCCCACTCGGCGCGGTGCTGCTGGAGCTTCCACTGCGGGAGGCGGGCTTCATCCTGCCGACGTTCGCCGAGCTGGCCGAGTTCAGCGCCCGCTGCCGGGAGCGCGGCGCACCGCTCCACCTGGACGGTGCACGGCTGTGGGAGTCGACGCCGCACCTGGGCGAGCCGCTGGCGGAGGTCGCCGCACTGGCCGACAGCGTCTACGTCTCGTTCTACAAAGGACTCGGTGCGTTCGCGGGGGCGGCTCTCGCCGGACCGGAGGACCTCGTGGCCGAGGCACGTCAGTGGCGTCGCCGGCTGGGCGGGACCCTCTATGGCATGACGGCCGATGCGGCATCTGCGCTCGCCGGGTTGGACGAGCACCTGGACCGGATGACCGAATACCGGGACCGCGCGGTCGAGATCGCCGCGCTGCTGGACGCACGAGGCGTGCGCGTCGTTCCGGACCCGCCGCACACGCGTGAGTTCGTCGTGTACGCACCAGGGGACCCCGACGCACTACGCGAGAAGGTGGTCCAGTTGCTGGAACGCGACCGCGTGGTGGCTGTCCGCGGCTGGTCGGCGGCCGACGTCCCGGGATGGTCGTGGGCCGAGGTGTCGGTCGGCTCGGCCACGATGCGATCGACCGCGCGCGAGGTCGCCGACGTCATCGCCTCCGTCGCCCTGGAGTGACGGTGGTCAGCCGCCGCTGCTCCACACCTCGGCGGCCGCGACGTCCCGCCGGGTGTGCTCGTCGACCGTCCGGGAGTCGAGCCAGCCCTCCGGCAGCACGACCTTGCGCTCGGAGCCGGCGCGTCCGCGCTGACCCTCGGCGGCCTCTCCCGGCCACGGCTGGTCGAGGTCGAGGCTACCGATCAGCTCGTCGAGCGACGCAAGCGATTTCACCAGGCCGAGGTTCGCCCGCAGCTGCGAGCCGACGCGGAATCCCTTGAAGTACCAGGCGATGTGCTTGCGTATGTCGCGGCAGGCCTTGTCCTCGGACTCGAAGAACTCGGCCAGGTAGACGGCGTGCAGCCGCAGCGTCTCGGCGACTTCGCGCATCGTCGGCTGCACCCGGGTCGAACCGCCGGCGAAGGCGGCCGCGAGGTCGGTGAACAGCCACGGCCGGCCCAGGCAGCCGCGCCCGACGACGACTCCGTCACAGCCGGTCTCGCGCACCATGCGCAGCGCGTCCTCCGCGGACCAGATGTCGCCGTTGCCCAGCACCGGGATGCTGGTGACCGTCTGCTTCAGCTGCGCGATCGCCTCCCACCGGGCGGTGCCGGAGTAGGCCTGCGCCGCGGTGCGGGCGTGCAGGGCCACGGCGGCCGCGCCCTCGCCCTCGGCGATGCGTCCGGCCTCCAGGAAGGTCAGGTGGTCCTCGTCGATCCCGCGGCGCATCTTGACGGTCACCGGGATGTCGTACGGCGCCGCCGCCTTCACGGCCGCGGAGACGACGCCCCGGAAGAGGTCGGTCTTCCACGGCAAGGCCGATCCCCCGCCCCTGCGGGTGACCTTCGGCACCGGGCAGCCGAAGTTGAGATCGATGTGATCACAACGGTTTTCGCTGGCCAGGAGGTGCGCCGCCCGCCCGGTGGTCTCCGGGTCGACGCTGTAGAGCTGGATCGACCGGGGCGACTCGTCCGGGTCGTGCTCGATCAGCCGCATCGTCATCGCGTTGCGCTCGACGAGCGCTCGCGAGGTGATCATCTCGCTGACGTAGAGACTGGTCGCCCCGGAGGCGCCACCCGCCGCCGCGCCGGCGTCGCCATACCGGCGGCACAGGCGGCGGAACGCCCGGTTGGTGATGCCCGCCATCGGCGCCAGCACGACCGGCGAGGCGATCGTGTGCCTGCCGATCCGGAGCGGCGGCAGGACGGGTGTCGGAGTCAGGGTGTCGGTCATCGCGTCATACATCGTCCCAGGAGTGCGGCGCCCGGCCCAAATCGCGCTTCCGACGTCCACGCGGGCAACGAGGCGGGATACTGGTCGGAATGACTACTGAGGTGAGTGACTGGGTCACGCAACTTCGCCGCCCGGACGGTTACGCCACCGGCCCCTACGTGCTGAGCGAACTCCGGCGGGTCATCGTCGCGGGCCAGATACCTCCGGGGGCGAACCTGCCGGTCGACCAGATCGGTGGGGTCTTCCAGGTCAGTCCGATCCCGGTCCGGGAAGCTCTCAAGACGCTCATCGGCGAAGGACTGGTGCGCCACCGGCCACGTGGTGGTTACACCGTGACCGTGCTCAGCGGGCCCGAGTTGCACGAGCTGTACCTCGTGCGCGGCGCCCTCGAAGCGGCGGCCATCGAGGCCGCGACCGCCGCTGCCACCGAGGAGGACGACCAGCTGGCCACCACCACGCATCGCGAGCTGATGGCTGCGATCGACGCCGACGACGTGCCGCGCTATCAGAACCTCAGTCGATCGTTCCACGAGATCCTGCTCGCGCCGTGCGGTATGCCGCGACTGCTGCACATGCTGAAACTGGTGGCCGACCTCACCGAGCCCTCGCAGGCCATGAGTCTGCTCGATGCGGCACAACGATCACAGCTGCAGACCGACCACACCCGGATGCTTGAGGCGTTTCTGCACCGTGACGGCGCACAGCTGAGCTCGGCCGCCCGCGCCCACCACAGCCGGCTGACGGCATACATCGACGAGTCACGCAATGCCTCCGGAGATATATCTGCGCCCTGACGGATATATCTTCCGGGCTCCCCACCGGGCGGGCATGCGCTCCTAGATTGCTGGCAACGCTTAGGAGGCGCGATGTCGAACACCGAACGCATAGATCAGCCCGTGGAATTCGGCCAGCACGACACGGCCGGCACGGACGTCATCGCGACCGACTGCGACCACCGGCTGTACAACTACGACATCGCGCCGTCCAAGAAGGTGGGCCGGACCTGGAGTTCGTACAACATCTTCGCGCTGTGGGCCAACGACGTGCACAGCCTGGGCAACTACACGTTCGCGATCGGACTTTTCGCTCTCGGTCTGGGCGCGTGGCAGATCCTGCTCGCGATGGGCTTCGGCTCGGTCTTCCTGCTGGTGCTGCTGACCATCTCGGGATTCGTCGGTTACAAGGTCGGCGTTCCGTTCCCGGTGATGAGCCGGATCAGTTTCGGCGTCCGCGGCGCCCACATCCCGGCACTGTTCCGCGGGGGCGTCGCCATCGCGTGGTTCGGCATCCAGACCTACCTGGCGTCCTTGGTCTGCAACATCCTGGTGCTCGCGCTGTTCCCGAGCGCGCAGTCGTTGACCGAACACCAGTTGCTCGGCCTCAACTACCTCGGCTGGATCTGTTTCGCGGTGCTGTGGGTGCTGCAAGTGATCATCGCCTGCTACGGCATCGAGATGGTGCGCAAGTTCGAGGCGTATTCCGGGCCGATCATCCTGCTCACCTTCCTCGGCATGGCCGTCGCCGTGATCGTCCAGGCCAAGGGCCACATCACCTGGGAACCCGAGCCGCTGCTGCACGGCAAGCCGTGGGCCCTGCACGGCTGGGACATGTGGCACGAGATCCTCGCCGGCGCCTCCGGGTGGGTCGCGATCTACGGCACCTTCGTGCTCAACTTCTGCGACTTCACCCGCGGCGCGAAGTCGAAGCGATCCATTGTGCTGGGCAACATCGCCGGCATCCCCGCCAACATGCTCTTCTTCGGTTGCATCGTCGTCCTGCTCGCCGGCGGCCGCTTCACCATCGACGGCTCGGTCATCGCCGGTCCCGAGGACGTCGTCCACACGTTCAACACGCCGTTCCTCGTCCTTGCCTGCCTGGCCCTGGTCATCCTCACCGTCGGCGTGAACCTGATGGCCAACTTCGTCGCGCCCGCCTACGCGCTGACGAACATCGCCCCCAAGAAGCTCGACTTCCGCAAGTCAGCGATCATCTCCGGCGTCATCGGGTTCGTGATCCTGCCCTGGAACCTCTACAACTCCCCCACCGTGATCACGTACTTCCTGGGTGGTCTGGGCGCGGTGCTCGGGCCGCTGTTCGGCATCGTGATGGCCGACTACTGGGTCCTGCGCAAGCAGCGGGTGAACGTCCCGGACCTCTACACGTTCGCACCGAGCGGCGACTACCACTACAGCAACGGGGTCAACCAGCGCGCGGTGATCGCCCTGGTGCCCTCGGCGCTGATCTCCATCGCCTTCGCCTTCTCCGGTCAGATCCATGCGCTGAACGCGCTGAGCGCATGGGGGCCGTTCTCCTGGTTCATCGCCGCCGGCATCGCGTTCGTGCTCTACCTCGTCGTGGCCGACCGGTCCCGCACGTTCCGTGAGGTCGACGGCGAGGCGATCGCCGTACAGGCCCATCACTGACCCGAACGGAGAACCGTCATGACAACGATCGTCGCCTACCAGCCCGGTGTCGTCGGACGCGAGGCGCTGCAGCTCGGTGCCTTCATCGCTCGGTCCACCCGGTCGAAGCTGCTGGTCACGATGGTGCTGCCGACCCCCTCGGCACCTTCGGTGGCGCGCGTCGACTTCCAGTACACCAGCCTGTTGCGTCAGCAGCTCTTCACCGAGCTGGAGGAGGCCAAGGGTGACACCCCGGACGACGTCGACGCGGAGTTCCGCATCCAGGACGCCCGGTCGGTCCCCAGCGGCCTGGTGGAGGTGGCCGAGGCGGAGGACGCCGGCCTCATCGTCGTCGGCAACTCCTCCCGGGGCGCGTTCGGACGGGTCAGCCTCGGCAGCGTCACCAACCACCTGGTGCATTCGAGTCCGGTCCCGATCGCGCTGGCACCGCGCGGGTTCCACAGCCACGATCCCGCCCGGATCCGGCGGCTCGACGTCGCCTACGGCGGTCTCGCCGGCACGTCGGGCCTGGTCCTGGCCGCGGCCGGCATGGCCGCGGAGATGGGCGCAGCGCTTCGCCTGACGTCATTCTCGTTGCGTTCACGCAGCCTCACGACGGATCTCATCGCGGAGGACGAGTTGCGGTCGGCGGTCACCACCGACGTGCAGAGCAGCGCCGACCGTGCGCTGACCGAGGTGCAGGCTCTGCCGCACCCTCCCGAGATCGGCGCAACCGCAATCGGTTTCGGGGAGGACTGGGCCGACGCGATCGCGGATGTGGGCTGGGATGCCGGCGACACCTTGGTCGTCGGCTCGAGCGACATGGGCCCGGGGCGCCGGGTGTTCCTCGGATCGACCGGGATGCGGATCGTGCACGAGTCGCCGGTGCCGGTCATCATCCTGCCCGGTGACGCGGTCCCGACACTCGTCGAACGAGCCGAGAGCGACCGGCCGGGAGGGGACCGATGAAGATCCTCGTCGTCAACGTCAACACGACCGAGACCATGACCAAGTCGATCGGTGAGGCCGCCCGGGCCGCGGCCGCACCCGGCACCGAGATCATCCCGCTGACGCCCTACTTCGGCGCCGAGTCCTGCGAGGGAAACGTCGAGAGCTACCTGGCGGCCGTCGCGGTCATGGAGCGGGTCATGGCGTATGACGGCGCGTTCGACGCCGTCATACAGGCCGGTTACGGCGAGCACGGCCGCGAAGGGCTCCAGGAGCTCCTGGACGTGCCGGTCGTGGACATCACCGAGGCCGCGGCGTCCACCGCGCAGTTCCTCGGCCACCGGTACAGCGTCGTCACGACCCTGGACCGGACCGTCCCGCTCATTGAGGACCGGCTGCTGCTGGCCGGCCTGGACCGCCGGCTGGCGTCGGTCCGTTCGTCCGGGATGGCCGTGCTGGAGCTGGAGACCGAGCCCGAGCGCGCCGTCGAGGCGATCGTGCGGGAGTGCGAGCTCGCGGTCTCCGAGGACCGCGCCGAGGTCATCTGCCTGGGCTGCGGCGGCATGGCCGATCTCGAGGCGACGGTCCGGGAGCGCACCGGCGTGCCGATCGTCGACGGCGTGAGCGCTGCCGTCACCATCGCCGAGGGCCTCCACCGGCTCGGTCTGCGGACCTCGAAGGTGCGCACCTATGCGACGCCCCGTCCCAAGCAGATCACCGGCTGGCCGATCTCCCGGAGCTGAGGACGAACCACCTGTCCACGCCAGCCGCAGCGGTGAAGCTGCCGTGCTCACTTACCCAGCCGACAGCCCACGACGAAGTGAACGCACGACAAGCCGACCGGCGTCGCCACGACGACCGGGTCGGCCGCAGGGTATGGCGAACTCGTGAGCCTTACCCTCCGGCCGACCTGCGAGGAGTGGCGACAAAAGTCACAGTTACAACCAGCCGTTGCTCTCGGCGATCTGCGCCGCTTCCGCGCGGGTGCGAGCACCGGTTTTGCCGATCACCGCCGACAGATGGTTGCGGACGGTGCCCTCCGAGAGGAAGAGCACGCCGGCGATGTCGGCGACCGTGCCACCACCGCGCGCCGCGCGCAGTACGTCGGTCTCGCGTGCGGTCAGCGGCGACTCCCCCGCGATCAGGCTGTCGGTCGCGAGCGCCGGGTCGACCACGCGCAGGCCTTGGTGGACGCGGCGCACGGCGTCGGCGAGCTCACGGGCCGGTGTGTCCTTGACGACGAAACCGGCTGCGCCTGCTTGCAGTCCGCGCCGCAGGTAGCCCGGCCTGCCGAAGGTCGTCACGATGAGCACCCGGGCTTCCGGCACCGCGGCGCGCAGCTCGGCGGTCGCGGTGATGCCGTCCGTGCCAGGCATCTCGACATCCATCAGGACGACGTCGGGACGCGTCTCACGCGCCGCGGCGACGACGTCGCTGCCGTCACCGACCTCGCTCACGACCGTCAGGTCGTGCTCCAGCTCCAGCAGTGCGGCGAGTGCCCCTCGCACCAGCGCCTGGTCGTCCGCGAGCATCACCTTGATCGTCATACGTGGTCTCCGCGAGGTGTCGGAAGAGTGGGTCGGGGCGCACGTCGTGGGATGCTCACGCCATTGCCTCGCCCGACGATCGCCCGACTGTATGGCGCCACGGCGCGTCCTCGCCCGCGGCCCCCGTGTCGAGCGGGGCGGCCGAGGCGGCGGCGACCGTGACGGAGAAGCCGTGGGGTTCGACGGCAGTGGTGATGAGCACAGCGCCCGCGGCAAGGGCTCGCTCCCGCAGGCCCGACAACCCGTTGCCGTCGCCGCGGCGATCACCGCTGCCGGCTCCGACACCGTCGTCGCACACGGTGATGGACGAAGGCGTGACGGTGATGGTGCAGCGCGAGGCCTTGCTGTGCCGGAGCACATTGGTGACGCACTCGCGCACGGTCCAGGCGAACGGCTCGACCAGATCCGCCGGCACCTGGTCGAGTGCGGTGGGGGTGCTGGCAGTGATGCCGGCGGCGGCGAGTGCCTCCTTGGCGCGCGCGAGTTCACCGGACAACGAGATCTCCCGGTAGCCCTCGACGGCGCGGCGCACGTCGGCCAGCGCGGTGCGCGACAGGCGCTCCAGATCGGCAACCTCGGCACGCGCCCGCTCGTCGGCGCCGGCGTCCATCAGCCGGCCGGCCAGCTCCGCCTTCACGGTGATGACCGTCAGCGAATGGCCCAGGATGTCGTGCAGGTCGCGCGCCATCCGGTTGCGTTCCTGTTGCACCATCAGCTCGGCGTTGACCTGCCGGGACTCACGCAACTGGTGCTGGCGTCGCCCGGCCACCATGCCGACCGTGATGGCCACCGCGCCGAAGCCCAGACCGACGAAACTGCTGGGATCCGAATGCCACCCGGGCAGGTTCCACAACAGGATGTAGGCCACCGCCGCCGAGATGACGGTGATCCAGCCCCAGAGCAACGGCAGGGTCCACAGTCCGGAGAGCGCGAAGAAGATGATCGCGGCGATGCCGTCCTGGCCGACGGCGACCACGCAGACGATGGCGAGCATCCCGAGCGCGAGGTAGCGGATCACGTCCCGCGGGCGGGCCTGGTAGCCCCACGGATAGGACAGCCGGAAGAACGCCGCCCGGCAGGCGTAGAAGTGCCACAAGTAGACCGCGCAGAACACCGGCACCGCCACGACGCCGACCATGCCGCCGACCGTGTCGAGGTGCCGCAGCGCGTCGATCAGCGGCTGCAACATCCAGAACAGCCACACGCCCGCCCAGAAGAGCATGATGAGCCGATTACTGACCGGCTCGTCCCGCTGCGCCCGCTCGCAGGCGGCAGCCGACGCGGGAGAGGCCTGCCGCGTCGGTTGCTTGTTGTCGTCCATCGCCGTCAGTCTGCCATTCCCGGGGTCACACGCGGCTGGTGTCGCGGCGGAAGCGCCATACGGCACCGACGAAGAAGACGCCGATCCAGAGCACGCCGCTGACAACCCACATCGGGTCGAACGACCCGCCGATCATCGGGTAACGGGCGATCTGCGACAGCCCCCACATCGGGGTGAACGACGCGACGGTGCGCATGGTGTCGCTCATCACCGCCAGGGGGTAGAAGATCCCGCCGGCGAAGGCGAGCAGCGAGATGCCGGGCCCGAGGATCTGCATGGCGTTCTCCGAGGGCACCAGGTAGCCGACGAAGAGGCCGAGGGAGGCGAAGAGACTGCCGCCCAGCCAGGTCAGCAGCAGGCTGACCGGCCATGCACCGGTGGCCATCGAGGCGCCGGTCGAGGCACCGATCACGAACACCACGATCACCGGCAGCGCGGCCGCGATCATCGCGGTGACCACCTTGACGGCGATGTATGCCGGCCCCGACAGCGGCGTGAGGCGCAGTTGCCGGCTCCAGCCCTGTGCTCGCTCCACCGCGACGCCGGCACCGATCGCGCAGGAGGCGGCCAGGGCGCCGTACAGGGCGAAGCTGATCATCTCGTAGGCCTTCGGGTCGAAGTCCGTGCCGGGCCACTTGCCCGATTGCGGCACACCGAAGGCGACGTAGAACACCAGCGGCAGCAACAGGGTGAAGATCAGCGTGCGCTTGTTGCGCAGCACCCGCACCAGCTCGATCCGCAGCAGGCGGCTGTTGAAGCCGCCGTGGGCGGGCACCTTGCGTTCCAGGTCGATGCGCTCGGTGGTGGGGATCGCCTGCAGCGCTGTGTATTCGGTCATCGGTCAGGCTCCTTGCCGGTCGTGGTGCTGGTCGTGCTCGTCGGGCTCGCCGGTCAGGGCGATGAAGGCGTCCTCCAGGCCGCGGGCGGTGATCTCCACGTCGCGGGCGTTGGTGTGGGCGAACAAGTAGCGGGCGACGGCGTCGCTGTCCTTGGAATGCAGGGAGACCGAATCACCCTGCACTTCCACGGAATCCACACCTGGTATGGCGGCCAGCTGCTGATCGCTGAGGCCGCTCATCGTGGCCCGGACGATGCGACCGGTCGCCATCGCCTTGATCTGGGCGCCGGTGCCGTCGGCCACGATCTGTCCCTTGCGGACCAGGACGATCCGGTCGGCATACTGATCTGCCTCCTCCAGGTAATGCGTGGCGAACAGCACGGTCCGGCCGCGTTGTGCGTCCTGGCGGATGGCGGACCAGAAGTCGCGGCGCCCGGTGACGTCCATGCCGGTGGTCGGTTCGTCCAGCACCACCAGGGCCGGGTCGGACACCAGCGCCATCGCGAAGCGGAGGCGCTGCTGCTGACCGCCGGAGCACTTGTGCACCCGCCGGTCGCCGATGTCGGCGATGCCGGCTCGTGCGAGGCACTCCTCGACCGACCGGGTCTGGACGAAGAGGCTGGCGGTCAGGTCGACGGTCTCGCGGACGGTGAGATCCTTCAGCAGACCACCGGTCTGCATGACCGCCGCCACCAGACCGCGGCCGATGGCGTCCCGCGGATCCATGCCGAAGACGCGCGCGCTTCCGGCGTCCGGCGTGGACAGGCCCAGCATCATGTCGATGGTGGTGGTCTTGCCGGCGCCGTTCGGGCCGAGGAAGGCGACGATCTCACCTTGCTCGACGGTGAGGTCCAGACCGCGCACGGCGTGCACCGCGCCGAAACTCTTCTCCAGGCCGACGAGTTCGATCGCCGGCGCCCCCTGCGGATCCGGGGCGGTCATGGCTCCCGGCTGCTGTGTCGTCATCATGTCCTGCACTCTGCCGTGCCCGGCCCGTGCGCTCCCCTGCCGCGCATCACGACGTCCCCATGACATCGGTCATGGGCGGCTCGCACCGGGAGTCGTCCGGGCGGCTGTCATCAGCCACTGGGCGCGGCGGATATCCTGGAGGGGATGTCTGCTTCCTCCCGTCCGACCGTCAGTGCGTCGCCGTTCCGTGTCCGTGTCGAGCACGCCAGCGACCCGTTGCTGCAGGGGATCGCGCGCGCTCCGCGTGCCCTGCCGGCGCTCGTCGTCCTGCTGTTGCTGGTGATCGGCGCGGTCTTCCGCGGCCTGGTCGGCACGGTCTGCTTCGGGCTGTGCGCCGTGCTCGTCGCCTGGCTGCTCTACCTGGCCTGGCCGCGGATCCAGCCGATCGAGCGGATGATGCGGTGCTCGGTGCTGCTGCTCGCGGTGGCACTGGCCATTGTCAGCGCCGGGTTGTGAACGCGGTGGGTGGCAAGCAGCCGACACGGCGCACCACGCGCCAGCAGACCGCCGTCGCCGACCAGCTGCGCAACCAGGAGGACTTCGTCTCCGCGCAGGAGTTGCACTCCGCGCTGCGGGACAGCGGCGAATCCGTCGGTCTCGCAACGGTGTACCGCGTGCTGCAGACGATGGCCGCCGATGGCGAACTGGATGTGCTCCGGGCACCGGATGGCGAGTCGATCTACCGCCGCTGCAGCACCGGGCACCATCACCACCTCGTATGCCGCCGTTGTGGCCGGGCCGTCGAGGTCGAGGGTCCGCAGGTGGAGCGCTGGGCCGCCGCCGTCAGTGCCTAACACGGTTTCACCGAGGTCGAGCACACCGTGGAGATCTTCGGTATCTGCGCGGAGTGCTCCGCGCAGGGCTGATCACGATCCCGGTTGGCCCATGCCCGGCGGGAGCGATACCGCACCACTGGGCTGGGCCCACTCGGCGGCGTGCGCTGAGCGCGTCATACGTCCGGCGCACTTGGTGCATGAAACGGTCCGACTCGATCCGAAAACCGATGAGCGGGATGCGCAGCACCTGCTCTCCCGCTGCTACTCGATCGTTGTGCCGAAGCGCATCGTCGACCGGGTTCAGCGCGAGCACGTGATGCCCACCGTCGATCTCCACCACCAGACCCACGACATCCCGTGAGACATCCAGGTAGACGCGGCCACCCGGTCCGAACCGCACCGCCTGATGGGTGGGCGGCGGTAGGCCGTAGCGACGCGCCATACGGGAGAAATCGAGTTCTCCGAGTGAATGTGCGCCATCGGTCACATCGGTGATCACCGCATCGAGGAATTGTCGTCGGCTCGTGCGGCGGACGCCGCGCCAGGCCATCTGCAACCGCGGTGGGCTGGTCAATCGCTGCTGGATCGGCAGGCAGATCAGCAGTGCCGCCTGCCGGTCGCTGACCGCCCACTGCGCCGCGTGGATCATCGCGGGTTCGACGGCCACCCGCGGGATGCCGGCAGCGACGATCGGTGATGGATCGTCGACGCGGTGCAGCCGAACGTCCGAGACCGCGTGGTGCCGGTTGCGGGACGGCATCGTCACATCGATGGTGACGGCCGTGAAACCGGTGAGTCCGGCCGCACGCAGTGCACTCGCGCCATCCAGTCGTGCTCCGGCGCCGCTCTCCCAGACCGCGCGCCAGTGTTTCCCGTCCTCCGTCAGCACCGCTGTGTCGATCACGACCGTATGGCGCCCGGCGCGGAACCAGCGCCCGGCGGTGATCTCGTCGCGAACGGCGAACCGCCCGATACCGTGCTCGCCCAGCTCCCGACGATGCACCACACCGCCATGGTCGGCCGCAAGCTTCCTGGCAAGGTCCCCCGCGCCGCGCCGCGCGGGCTCACGGGCGTTCGACTGCGAGCTGCGTCCGCACCGGTCATCTGCCGATCCCGGCGGAATCATGGCATTTCCCGCCGAACGACTGTGGACAACCGGACTCGCCCAATTTCGCCTATGCCAGAGGTGAGCTATTGCTCACCCCTGGCATGGGACAACTGGTGGGTCAGGCCTTGGCGGCGTCGATCGCCCCGCCGAAGCGCCGGTCCCGCTCGGCGTAGATCTGGATGGCGCGCCACAGGTCGCGCCGGTCGAAGTCGGGCCACAGCGTGTCCAGGAAGACCATCTCGGCATACGCCGACTCCCAGAGCATGAAGTTGCTGGTGCGCTGCTCCCCGGACGAGCGCACGAAGAGGTCGACGTCGGGCATGTCCGGCCAGGCGAGGTTGCGCGCGATCGTCTTCTCGTTGATCGAGGACGGCTTGAGCTTGCCCGCCTGCACCTGTTCGGCGATCCGGCGGGTGGCATCGGCGATCTCGGCGCGGCCGCCGTAGTTGACACACATCTGCAGCGTCATCACCGTGTTGCCGGCGGTGATCTCCTCGGCGCGCTGCAGCTCCTTGAGCACCGAACGCCACAGGCGCGGCCGTTGCCCGGACCAGCGGCAGCGCACCCCCCAGGAGTGCAGCAGGTCGACGCGACGCCGGATGACGTCGCGGTTGAAGCCCATCAGGAAGCGCACCTCGTCGGGTGAGCGACGCCAGTTCTCGGTCGAGAACATGTATGCCGACAGGTTCTTCACGCCCGCCTCGATGCAGCCGGCGATGACGTCGATCAGCTGCGCCTCGCCGGCCTCGTGGCCCTTGGTGCGCGGCAGGCCGCGCTGGTTGGCCCACCGCCCGTTGCCGTCCATCACCATCGCGATGTGCTGTGGCACCAGCTCGGCGGGTATGACGGGGGGCGTCGCGCCACTCGGGTGCGGCGGCGGGGCAACGGTCATCGGGTCGATTCCAGCTGCGAGGTGCGGTCCACGAGACGCAACGATCTCACGCCGCGTTCGAGGTGCCATTGCACGTAGGCGGCCACCAGTCCGCTGGCTTCCTTCCGGGCGCCGGGGCTGCTGGCGTCGGCGACCTGCCATCCGCCGGTGAGCAGTGCGGCCAGCAGCGCGAACGTCTCCGGGTGCGGGGCGGAGCTGCCCGGGGTACGACACGAGTAGCAGACCGCGCCGCCGGAGGCGAGGTTGAAGGCCCGGTGCGGTCCGGCCGCTCCGCACCCTGCGCAATCGACGAAGCTGGGCGCCCAGCCGGCGATCGCGACCGCGCGCAGCAGATAGGAATCGAGCACCAGGCCCGGGTCGTGCTCGCGATGTGCCAGCGACGCCAGCGCGCCCGCGAGCAGGTTGAACTGCTGCGGAACGGCCTCGCGTTCCTCGATCAGCCGCTCGGCCGTCTCGAGCATGGCGGTCGCCGCGGTGAAGGCGCCGTAGTCATGGACCAGCCGCTCGCCATACGGCGCGATGATCTCGGCCTGGGTGACGGTGTCGAGTGAACGGCCTTCGTAACATTGCAGATCGACGATCATGCCCGGCTCGAGACGCGCCCCGAACTTCGACTTGGTGCGACGCACTCCCTTGGCGACGGCCCGGATCTCGCCGCGACCGCGCGTGAGCATGGTGACGATGCGGTCGGTCTCCCCCAGCTTGTGGGTGCGCAGCACGATGCCGACGTCGCGATAAGTGGCCATGACGTGCCCATTGTCCCTGACGGCGGGCGGGTCGTCGCACTGCCACGCGGCGAACGGCGAGAAGTGACGACGGTCGCGACCTCCTCGGCCGTACGCTGCCCTCATGCCTCGTTCACGGTATGACGCCCTCGTCGTCGGCGGCGGCCACAACGGCTTGACCGCCGCGGCCTATCTGGCACGGGCCGGCCGGTCCATCCTGTTGCTGGAACGCCAGGACCATCTCGGCGGGGCGTCGGTGTCGGCCGATGCATTCCCGGGCATGGGCGCCCACCTGTCGCGCTACTCCTACCTGGTGAGCCTGCTGCCGCGGCAGATCATCGACGACCTGGGCTTGCGGATCTCGTTGAAGCGCAGGCGTTACGCGTCATACACGCCGGTGCCGGGCGGCGACACGGGACTGCTGGTCGACCACGGCGACCCGGCCGTGACGGCGGCCTCGTTCGCGGCGGTCGGCGCGCGCGAGGACGTCACGGGCTGGGACGACTTCTACGCCCGAGCGGGCCGTATGGCGCAGGCCGTCTGGCCGGCGATGACCGAGCCCCTGCGGCGGCGCTCGGAGGTCGTGGCGGCGATCGGCGATGACGCGATCGTGCGTGACTTCCTCGACCGCCCGCTCGGCGAAGCCATCGAGAGCGCGGTGCAGGACGACCTGGTCCGCGGAGTGATCCTCACCGACGGCCTCATCTCGACCTTCGCCGGCGCGCACGACACCGACCTGCAGCAGAACATCTGCTTCCTCTACCACGTGATCGGCGGCGGCAGCGGCGACTGGGACGTGCCGGTGGGCGGCATGGGTGCGGTCTCCGGCGCGCTCGAACAGGCGGCGCGGGAGGCCGGCGCCGAGTTGCGCACCGGCTGCGAGGTCACCGAGGTGCAGGACGGCACCGTTCGCTGGCGGGACCGGGACGACGAGGCCGTCGCCGACGCCGATCTCGTGCTCTGGGCCGCGGCGCCGGCGGTCCTCGACACACTGCAGGGCCGCACGCCGTCGCCGGCGGAAGGCGCGCAGGTCAAGGTCAATCTCCTGCTGAGTCGCCTGCCGAAATTGCGGGAGGCCGGTGTCGATCCGGCCGCGGCATTCGGCGGGACCTTCCACATCAACGAGACCTACACAGGCCTCGAAACCGCTTACCAGCAGGCACTTTCCGGGCAAGTCCCGTCCCCGATGCCTGCTGAGATCTACTGTCACTCGCTCACCGATCCGACGATCCTGTCACCGCAGTTGCAGGAGTCCGGGGCACACACGCTGACCGTCTTCTCCCTGCAGACACCCGACCGGTTGCTGTCCGGCGGGGACGCCGAACGGGCACGGCTGGAGCGCGCGGTGCTCGACTCGTTGTCCAGCGTGCTCGCCGAACCGATCGACGACGTCGTGCTGACCGACCGCGACGGGCGCCCGTGCGTCGAGACCAAGACCACCCGTGACCTGCAGGACACCTTGCGGATGACCGGCGGCAACATCTTCCATGGACCACTCTCCTGGCCATGGGCGACCGACGACGAGCCGTTGGACACTCCGGCACAGCGCTGGGGCGTGACGACGCCGTCGGAGCGGATCTTGTTGGCCGGCGCCGGTTCCCGCCGCGGTGGCGGAGTCAGTGGTCTCGGCGGCTACCACGCGGCGAGGGCCGCCTCGGAGTTGCTCGACCGGTAGACATCAATTCGAACATGTGTCTACTCTGGTCCTTGTGAAGATGTCACTGCAGGGTTCGTTGCTCGACCAGGTGGACGAGGTCGGCTTGCGCCCGCTGGCCGGGGCGATCCGGCGCGTGCCACTGAGTAGGGGCGCCTGGATCGACCTGCGACCGGGCTGGCTGACCGGCGCCGACGAGCTCTTCGGCCGCCTGTCGCTCGGCGGCAGCGCCGGTGTCGACTGGCGGGCCGAGCGGCGGCAGATGTACGACCGCGAGGTCGACACCCCTCGCCTGCTGCGCTTCTACCACGCGCACGAACAACTGCCGGATCCCGTGCTGGCACAAGCTCGTGCGGCGTTGACCGAGCACTACCGGGCCGAGCTCGGCGAGCCGTTCACCACCGCCGGCATGTGCCTCTACCGCGACGGCCACGACTCGGTCGCCTGGCACGGCGACCGCATCGGCCGCTCCAGCACCCAGGACACCATGGTCGCGATCGTCTCGGTGGGACAGCCGCGGGTCTTCGCGATGCGCCCGGTCGGCGGTGGTGGTGGTGCAATCCGCCATACCCTCGGGCACGGCGACCTCATCGTGATGGGCGGCTCGGCACAGCGGACGTGGGAGCACGCGATCCCCAAGAGCACCAAGGCGACCGGGCCACGGATCAGCATCCAGTTCCGCCCGTATGACGTCCGCTGAACCGGCCGGGCTCGGAGACTCAGAGATCCGCGCGGGTCTTGCCGAAGACGACCAGATCGACCCGTCCGGAGTGCACATAACCCGCCGAGCGGAGCACGCCCTCACGGCGGTAGCCGGCTGCCAGGGCCGACTTCTGGGATCCGAGGTTTCCGGTGGCGGCCCGGATCTCGACGCGCTCCATGCCTTGCTCGCGCAGCGCCCAGTCGCCCAGCAGCCGGGCGGCCCGACCGGCCACGCCGCGGCCTCGCTGGTCGGGTGAGACCCAGTAGCCGATCTCGGTGGTGCGGCCGCGCCAGTCGGTCTTCTTCAGGTCGACCATGCCGGCGAAGCGGCCGTCCACCTCGATGGCACGCACGATGCCCGCACCACTGCGCCACGCCGCACCGGCCAGCTCCGTGACGAAGCCCAGGGCGTGCGTCTCGTCATACGGGTTCGGCAGCGGCAGCCACTGCTGCGTCAGCGGATCGCGGCAGGCGCGGACGATCGCCGGCACGTCGTCGGGCGACGGCGCCCGGAGTGACATGTCACCCTCGCGCAGCGGGACGTCGGAGAAAGTCTGGGCGGGCACGGCGGACACCGCGCGAGTCTGGCACACGACCCTCTACAGTCCCTCCATGAACACCCCGACGATGAGCCGGCGACTGATCCTCGGCGGCGGCCTCGGCGTCGCCGGCGGCATAGTGCTCGGCGTGCCGGCCGCGGATGCGGCGACACTGACGGCAGTGCAGCTGACCGCGAAGCTCAAGGCATACCAAGCCGGCCGGGGCGGCACCTTCGCTGTGGCCGTGCACGACCGGCGCAACCGCAAAACCTTCACTTACCAGGGCAGTTGGCGCAACGAGACGTTGAGCATCGTCAAGGTGCTGATCATGGCGACGGTGCTGCGCCGCTGCCAGGAGCGCAAGGTCAATCTGACCAGAACCCAGGTCGCTCAGGCCGCCGCCATGATCACCCGCAGCGACAACACCGCGACCAACGCACTGCTGACCTGGGCTGGGGTGGCCAACGTGCGCCGGGTCGCCGGCCTCTACGGGTTGCGCAGCACCGTCATACAGGGCGGGACGACCGCCGGCGCGAGCAACTGGTGGGGCTACTCCACCACCACGGCGCAGGACCAGCTCGTGTTGATGACCGGTGTCGTCTGGGGCACCTCGGTCCTCACCGTCGCCAACCGTGAATACCTCAAACGCCTGATGGCACAGGTCGTGTCGACGCAACGCTGGGGCGTGTGCGCTCCCCCGCTGCCGACGACCAACAGCTGGCAGACCAAGAACGGCTGGGGTCCGCGCACCGGCGGCTACCGGCTCAACTCCGTGGGTCACATCGCGGGCAACGACCGCGACTACGCCGCGGTGATCCTCAGCCGGGCACCGCGCGGGTTCTCCTACGGGCGCGACACCGTCAACGGCGTGTCGAAGATCCTGTATGCCGCGCTGGCGCGTCCGCTGGCCTGAGCGATCGTTGCCGCCGCAGCCGTACGCGGGGAAATCCGGTGGTCCGATGTCGGCGGCCGGCCCTACTGTCGCGCGGTATGACGACACCGGACTTTCTCACCAGCATCGCCGACGAGTCGAGCCGGTTCCGCGCGGCACTGGCCGATGCGCCGGACCGCACGGTCCCCACGTGCCCCGACTGGTCCACCGATGACCTGCTGTGGCACCTGACCGAGGTGCAGTGGTTCTGGGGCACGATCGTGGCCCAGAACGTCGCGGACCCGGAACAACTCGAGCATCCCCACCGCCCGGCGGGTCGGGAGGCGCTACTGGCCGCGTTCGACGAGGCGAGCGGCGCGCTGCAGCAGACGTTGCGCGCAACACCGCCGCAGGACACCCGCTGGATGTGGGCCCCCGACCACGCGCTGCACACCGCGGGTTACATCCGCAGGCGGCAGGCCCATGAGGCGCTGATCCACCGGGTCGACGCGCAACTGACCGCCGCCGGCGATGTCACGCCGATCGACGGGGCCCTCGCAGCCGACGGCATCGACGAGATCGTCGAGGTGATGTACGGCCGGGAGCACCCGCTGGTGACCTTCCGGCCCACCGAGGGCCGCGTGCTCGAGCTGGCCGCCACCGACGTGGACCGGCGCTGGGTGCTGCAGCTGGGCCGCGAGACCGGCACGATGCCCGACACCGGGGAGCAGATCGACGACGCGAACTTCCGGCCGGCACCGGACGCGACCGCGGTGGCGACGATCTCGGGCGCCACCGCCGACCTCGACCTGTGGCTCTGGAACCGCCCGACCATGGGCGAACTCATCGGCACCGGCGACCGGCAGACCCTCGACGCGATCGCCGAGGTGCTCGCCGAAGGCATGCAATGAGCCCACGACAGGGCTAGCTGTCCTGCAACAGCCCTTCCAGCCGGGCCACCGCCGCAGCCGTGTCTGCGTCGACGCGCACCCGGTGGATGCCTCGACGCCTCGACACGAGCTGGTCCAGCCCGGCCCGGTAGTGCGCCCATTCCTCGGCAGCGGCGTCGACCTGCCACGGCTGCGCACCCGTCCGCGACTCGCCCTCGACGATCACCAGCACGAAGTCGAAGTCGGCTGCCACTTTCTCGAAGCGCCGCAATTGCGCCGGGTCGGCGACCAGCTGCGGCACGACGACGTCGTGGCCGCTGCGCAGATGTGCGGCGATCACCTCCAACGCCAGCGAGCGACCCAACTCCGCGGTCTCCTCCCACCGGCCGCCCAGCATCGTGCGCAGCACGTCGATGTCGAGGTTGAGGGTGCCGGGGCGGGTGGCGACATATGCGCGGGCCAGCGTGGACTTGCCCACCCCCGGCAGCCCGTTGAGCAGGATCAGCCGGGGCCGTGCCCCGCCGCCGAGGTTGGCCAGCAAGGCATCACCCGCGTCCGACAACTGGGTCCGCCGCTCCTCGATCTCCGGCACGGCGACCAGGTCGCAGCCGGACAGGAAGTCCAGCGCTCTCAGCTGGGACCTGATCTGGTGGAACCCGTTGAAGTAGGCGCCGGTCCGATGCGGCGCGGACTCGACGATCTCGGTGAACTCCTCGATCGGCCGGGGACCGTCCAGGGCACGGCTGAGGTCCTCACGCAGCCGCCCGTCGCCGAGCCAGGCGGTGAAGATCTCCATGTCGCGGAAGGCTTCGTGCGCCCCGTCGCCGCCGACCGGCAGCAGATCGTCGGCAGCGCCCGCAGCGAAGCCATCGAGCACCCGCTCATCGTCGGTCGTCTCGTCGGTCGTCTCGTCGTCGTGCAAACGGTAGGTCTCACCGGTCCGCGGATCCAAGTAGCCGGACGGATCGTGGCGGTCGTCGAGCAATCCGCCCAGCTCCACGAGGTCGATCTGGGTGAGCCGCAGCATGCGGCACACGTTACGGGGTGACGGCCTCCGCTGTCTGCGCGTCGCGCTCGGCCCGGTTGACCGCGGACAGGATGGCGGTGAGCGACGCCTTCACGATCGAGCTGTGCACGCCGACTCCCCAGATGACCCGGTCGCCGATCGCGCACTCCAGGTATGCCGCGGCGCTCGCGTCGCCACCGGTCGACAGGGTGTGCTCGGCGTAGTCCAGGACCCGCACGTCGACGTCGATGGTGGCGAGCGCGGCGATGAACGCGTCGATCGGGCCGTTGCCCTCGCCCTCGACGGTGATCTGCTCCGCCTGACCGCTCTGCTGGTCGGTCATGGTGGCGACAATGTGGTCGCGACCGTCCTCACCGCTCTGCAGCGTGTGCGTGATCGGCCGGAACCGGCCCCACGCCGACTCGCCCTCGCCGGTGCTCGGCAGGTATTCGTCCTGGAAGGTACGCCACAGCGCCTCGGCCGTGACCTCGCCGCCGAGGGTGTCGGTGTGTCGCTGGACGACCCCGCTGAACTCGATCTGCAGCCGGCGCGGCAGATCCAGCTGGTGCTCGGTCTTGAGCAGGTAGGCGACGCCACCCTTGCCGGACTGGCTGTTGACCCGGACGACCGCTTCGTAGGACCGCCCGACGTCGTGCGGGTCGATCGGCAGGTAGGGCACCCCCCAGACGAGGTCGTCGATGTCCTTGCCGGTCTCCTGCTGCTGGCGTGCCATGTCGGCGAAGCCCTTGTTGATGGCGTCCTGATGCGAGCCGGAGAACGCGGTGAACACCAGGTCACCGCCGTACGGGTGCCGCTCGTGCACCGGCAGCTGGTTGCAGTGCTCGACGGTGCGCCGGATCCGGTCGATGTCGGAGAAGTCGATCTGCGGGTCGATGCCTTGGCTGAAGAGGTTCAGGCCGAGCGTCACCAGGTCGACGTTGCCGGTGCGCTCGCCGTTGCCGAAGAGGCAGCCCTCGATCCGGTCCGCACCGGCTTGATAGCCGAGTTCCGCTGCGGCCACGCCGGTTCCGCGATCGTTGTGCGGATGCAGGCTGAGCATCACCGACTCGCGGCGGGCCAGGTGCGCCGACATCCACTCGATCGAGTCGGCATACACGTTCGGCGTCGCCATCTCGACCGTCGCCGGCAGGTTGACGATCATCTTGTGGTCCGGGGTCGGGTCGATGATCTCGATGACCTCGTTGCAGATCCGGGCGGCGAACTCCAGCTCGGTGCCGGTGTAGGACTCGGGCGAGTATTCGTAGTAGACGTCCGTGTCGGGGATCGTCTCCTCCAGCTTCTTGACCAGCCGAGCCGCCTGGGTGGCGATGTCGACGATGCCGTCCTGGTCCAGCCCGAACACCACGCGCCGCTGCAGCACGCTGGTGGAGTTGTAGAAGTGCACGATGGCCTGCTTGGCGCCGCGGATCGCGTCGAAGGTGCGCTCGATCAACTGGTCACGACACTGGGTGAGCACCTGGATGGTGACGTCGTCGGGGATGTGGCCGCCTTCGATCAGCTCCCGCACGAAGTCGTAATCGGTCTGGCTGGCACTGGGGAAGCCGACCTCGATCTCCTTGTACCCCATGGCGACCAACAGGTCGAACATGCGCTTCTTGCGCTCGGAGTTCATCGGGTCGATCAGTGCCTGGTTGCCGTCCCGCAGATCGACGGCACACCACCGCGGCGCCTTGCTGATGATCTTGCCCGGCCACTGCCGGTCCGGCAGGTCGACCTTGATCTGTTCGTGGAAGGGAACGTACTTGCCGATCGGCATCGCGGTCGGGTGCTGGGGGTGCTTCATGTCTCGCCTTTGCGGATGGGTGCTGGGCTTCGGCCCGGGCAGCAGGAACTCCGCGGCGAGGACGGCCGAATTTCAGGCCTCGCCGCGGCAACCAAGAAGAAGCACGTATGCCGCATGCACGCCCCGGATTTTACGGCACGTCCGGCAGGCGTGTCCACGAGACGGACGTCACGTCCGAGTCGTGGACGGTGCGACATGCGACATGCGACATGCGACATACATCGTCCGACCGATGTGGGGTCCACCCTGCGTCGGTCACACTGGTGGCATGCCACAGATCTGGGAGCAGGGGCGGCCCACCCGTCGTCAGCTGGTCTTCGACCTGGGCTGCGGCGTCGCCTTCGCGGTGCTGATCGGGTTGCTCTACTCGACCACCGGTGAGGCGATGGCGGTCGCAGTCGTGCTGACGCTGGCCGCAGCGCTGGCGGTCCGGCGGCTGAGCCTGCTCGCCATGGTCGTCCTCGGACTTGCTGCTGCCGCAGTGCAATTCGCACACCCCGACTGGTACGCCAAGCTGGCAGTCGCCGATCTGGCGTATGCCGCCTTGTTCTTCACGCTGGGCGCGCACCCGCGCCTCGGCGTGCGCCGCTTCGGTCTGGCGATGGCCTCGGTCGGCTGCGCGATCCTGCTGGTCTGGACCGCCACGCTCGCCGAGCACAGCCCCACGCTCAGGGACCGCATCTTCGTGTCCGTCGCGCTGACCGCGATGGCGGCGCTGGTGTGCTTCGGAGGCTGGATCGGCGGCTACCTGCGGTTGCAGCGCCGCCGTTCGATCCAGGCGGAGGTGGACGCCCAGCTCGACCTGATCGAGCGTCGCCGACTCGCCGAGAGCTACGAGCACGAGCTGCAGCGCAGCCGGGTCGCCGCCGACATGCACGACATCGTCGCCCATTCCTGGGCGGTCGTGGCCGCCCAGGCCGACGGCGCCCGTTACGCCCTGCACGCCGACCCGGACGCCACCGAGCAGGCCCTGGCGGTCATCGCCGAGACCGCCCGCTCGACCATCGCCGATCTGCGCACCATCCTGGCCGAACTGCGGGACGACGACGTCGAACGCTCCACCCCCGGCTACGAGCAGCACGACCGGCTGCTGCACCGGATGCGGTTGACCGGCATGCGGATCGAGGATCACCGCACCGGCGAGCCGCCCGGCTCCTCGCTCATCGCACTGACGGCCTACCGGTTGCTCAGCGAGGCACTCACCAACGCGCTCAAGCACGGCGATCTGCGGGTGCCGGTGCGAGTCGAGCAGGACTGGTCCGACGGTTACCGGTTGCGCGTCGTCAACGCGGTCGGCTCCCCCGGCGAAGGCACCGGACACGGCATCGTCGGCATGATGGAGCGCGCCGCCATCTCCGGGGGCCACCTGTCCTCGCACCAGGTGGGCGACCAGTGTCGGGTGGAGGCCGTCATACCCGATCCGCAACGCAGTGACTCCGGCCGGGACGGGCTACCGACCACGCACCCGACCATCCACCCCACCACCCACCCGACATCAGCCATGAAGGAGTCGGCCGGCACGTGACGAACTCACCGATCCGAGTCGCCATGATCGACGATCAGGCACTGTTCCGCAGCGGTCTCACCCTCGTCATCGACAGCCAACCCGACCTGCAGGTCGTCGGCGACGGAGCCGACGGCTCGGACGCCATCGACCTGGTGCGGCGCACCACTCCTGACGTGGTGCTGATGGACGTCCGGATGCCCGACGTCGACGGTGTCACGGCGACCCGCCGGGTGCGGGAGACGTTCGGCGACGAAGCCCCGAAAGTGTTGGTGCTGACCACTTTCGACCTGGATGCCGCCGTCGCGGACGCCATCGATGCCGGAGCCAGCGGCTTCCTGCTCAAGGATGCCGAGCCGGAGTTTCTCCTCGGCGCGATCCGCGCGGTCGCGGCCGGCAGTCAGGTCGTCGCGGCCAGTGCCACCAAGTCGTTGTTCGAGCGCTTCCGCAGCAGCCAGGCACGCACACCGGGGCAGGAGTACGACCAGCTCACCGCCCGCGAGCGCGAGATCATGCTCCGGGCGGCAGGAGGTATGTCGAACGCCGAGATCGCCTCTGCCGAATATCTTTCCGAGGCCACGGTCAAGACACACATGTCCCGCATCCTGGCCAAGTTGCAGTTGCGCGACCGCGTGCAGCTGGTCGTCTACTGCTACGAGCACGGCCTGCTGTAACTCTCGGCTCGACTCCTCGCGTCCTGGGCAGGACACGCTGCTCGCACGCTCGCTGCGCATCCTGCCCAAGCCGGTCGTCGTCTCGCGTATCAACCGGAGGTGTATCGACGTGGACGCGTCCTCAACCTTGCGGCGTAGCCGGATTCGCTCCTGCGCCGGATGTGCCGCGCCCGCTGTCCGGCGACGCTGGAGGCATGAGCACCCGACGCACCACACCGGACGGCACGCCCGTCGTCTCCTTCCAGCAGGTCAGCAAGAGCTACGGCATCGGCAGCAGCGCCGTACACGCGCTCGCCGCAGTCGACGCGGACATCCAGCGTGGTGAATTCACCGCGATCATGGGGCCGTCCGGCTCCGGCAAGTCGACCTTCATGAACGTCGCCGCCGGCCTCGACGACGCAACCGCGGGCGCGGTGTTCCTCGCCGGGCAGCCGCTGCACGCAATGGACGACACCGCCCGCACCCTGTTGCGCCGACGCGAGGTCGGCTTCGTCTTCCAGTCCTTCAATCTGGTGCCGACCCTCACCGTCGCCGAGAACATCGTGCTGCCCTTCCAACTGGCCGGGAGGCGGGTCACGCCGGAGGAGAAGCAGTGGATCGACCACCTGCTGCACGTCCTCGGCCTGACCGAGCGCACCACCCACAAACCGGCTGAACTGTCCGGCGGCCAACAACAGCGAGTCGCGATCGCCCGTGCCCTCGCCTCCCGGCCGGCGATCGTCTTCGCGGACGAGCCGACCGGCAACCTGGACGCCCGGTCCTCCCGTGAGGTGTTGCAGTTGATGCGCTCCGCTGCCACGGAATACGGCCAAACGATCGCCATGGTGAGCCACGACCCGATCGCTGCGTCGTATGCCGACCGGGTGCTGGTGCTGGCCGACGGCCGGATCGTCGCCGACCGAGGCCGGCTGGACCCGGAGCAGATCTCCCAGCTGCTGCTCGCCTCGGAAGCCGCTGGGCACGGCGCGTCCGGCGGGGTGCGGGCATGAAGCGCGACCTGGTCCTCGGCTCCTCCCGCGAGCTGGGCACCGTCGGCCTGGTGGCCGGACTGTCCGGTGCGTATGCCGGTGCGCTGCTGACCTGCAGCGGGCTCGTCGCCGCGATCAGCAAGGAGAACGGCGGTGCGGTCGCCGCGTTCCTGTCCGTGGTGTCCACCGTCTTCATCGGAATGGCCTTGTATGTCGCAGCCGTCGTCATCTCGGCCGGTGTCGCGACCGTCATCGCCGGGCGGCTGCAGGACATCGCCACCCTCCGTCTGCTCGGCGCCAGGAGCGCGGACCTACGGCGTTCCATCGCCCGGAGCACCGCTCGAATCTCTTGGTGGGGCAGCGTGATCGGAGTGATCGGCGCGACGCTCGCGACCGACGTCGTGCGCCTGATCCTGGTCAGCGGCGACCATCTGCCGAGCGACGCGGACTACCCGTGGTTCTCCCCTGGTGCCGTGCCGGCGGTGCTGGGGATCACCGCGACCGGGGCGATGGCCGGCTGGGTTGGTTCGCGCCGGGTGCTGGAGGTCTCCCCGGCGCAGGCGCTCGCGGGCACGGCAGGCGCACGGACGGTCACCCGTCGCGCAGGCGCATTGCGCGTCGGCTGCGCATCGGTCCTGCTGGCGGTCGGGATCGCCCTCTTCGGGCTGGCGATGGTGCTCGGCGAACGCGGGGCGACCTCGGGCTTCTTCGTGGCGTTCGTGGCTGCCTGTCTCACCTCGACCGGGCTGTTGGTGGGTGCGCGTTTCGTGCTGCCGGCGCTGGTCGCCGGGGTCGGTCGGCTGCTCGGTGTCGATGCCGCCGCCGTCATTGCACGGCGCAACGCCGTCGCGGACCCGGCGCGGACGACGCGCTCGACCCTCGGCCTCTTCATCGGGGTCACCTTGGTGACCACGATCGCGTCCGGCACGTCGGCCCTGCAGACCTCGGTCGACTCGTGGCACGGCATGACCGCTCACCAGCGGGAGACCGCGCACACCATGCTGTCGGTCGCGTCGACGGTGACCATCATGGTCGGCGTGGTCTCCTCGCTCATCGCGGCGATCGGTTTCGTGAGCACCATGTCGCTCACCGTGATCCAGCGACGGCGGGAGCTGGGGCTGCTGCGCGCACTCGGCTTCACGGGTGGACAGGTGCGCTCGATGATCACCAAGGAGTCGGTCGCGATGTCGGCCGCCGCCACCGCGGCCGGCATCGGTGTCGGCCTGTGCTACGGGTCGGCCAGTGCGCAAGCGCTCGTCGGGATGGAGACACCCGACTTCGTGTGGGGTATGCCGTGGCTGGTCCTCGTCGCCATCGTCCTGGCTGCCTTGGCGGTCATCCTGCTGGCGTCCCAGCCGCCCGCCCGGCGCGCGATCGCCACGTCGCCGGTCACCGCGCTGCGGGTGGACACCTGATCCACCTGCCGCGTCCCGCCCGATTGTCAGCGCACGGGTCCACCATGAGAGGTATGAGTTCGTGTCAGATCGTCCCGCCGCACCTGCTCCGCCGGCTCGCCGAGGCGGGTGATCCGGACGTCGCCCGTGCCGCGCGACATACGCTCGAGGCGAGCCTGCTGCAGGTCGGCCGGCGTGCCGTGCGCAGCGCCCAGGCGACCTCGGAGGGCGGCAAGGGCGCAGCCGGGTTGATCCCGCCGCAGCTGCGGGAGCGTGCCGAGCGTTCCGGCGACTACGAGCTGCCCGCTGAGGCGGTGCGTCCGCGGACCGGTGCACCGGCCGGGTTGCAGCCGCAGCGGACGATCTACGATGCCGGGCACACCACGGATCTGCCCGGCACCGAGCGTCGTGGCGAAGGCGATCCGGCCACCTCCGACGAGTCGGTCAACGAGGCGTACGACGGTCTGGGCGACACCTTCGCGCTCTACGCCGACATCTACGACCGCAATTCCCTGGACGGCAAGGGCCTGCCGCTGCTCGCCTCGGTCCACTACGACCGCAACTACGACAACGCCTACTGGGACGGCGAGCAGATGGTGTTCGGAGACGGTGACGGCGTCTACTTCCGGTCGTTCACCGACTCCGTCGACGTGATCGGCCACGAGCTGACGCACGGCGTGACGCAATACACCGCGGGACTGACCTACGTCGGTCAGTCCGGCGCCCTCAACGAGTCGATCTCCGACTGCTTCGGTTCGATGGTCAAGCAGCGTGTCGGCGGTGAGACCGCGGCGGACGCCGACTGGCTGATCGGCGCCGGTCTGTTCACCGCGAAGGTGCAGGGTGTGGCGCTGCGGTCGATGAAGGCCCCCGGCACCGCCTACGACGATCCCCATCTCGGCAAGGACCCACAGCCGGCGACGATGGACGGCTATCAGGATCTGCCGCACGACCAGGCGCACGACAACGGCGGTGTGCACATCAACTCCGGCATCCCCAACCACGCGTTCTACCTGGCCGCGGTCGCCATCGGCGGCACCAGCTGGGATGGCGCCGGCCGCGTCTGGTACGACGTGCTGACCACCGGCAATCTGCCCAAGGATGTCGACTTCGCCGGCTTCGCCGAGGCGACGATCAAGTCGGCGGGCGCACTCTTCGGCGCCGGTGGCAGCCAGGAGCAGGCGATCCAGCAGGCCTGGATCGACGTCAAGGTGTTGGGCAGCTGATCAGCGCTTGATGTCCGGGAGCCGACGTATGGCGAAGTAGCGCTCGTCGATCTCCTCGATGCCGAAATGCCCGATCGGCACCTCACCCAGGACGAGTTCCTCGTCCAGACCGAAGGCGTGGATCGTCGACACCACCTCACGCACCTGCTCACCGTCGCGCAGCACCCGGAACGTGTTGGTGATCTCGACGCGTCCGTCGCGCACCGGCTGCGACTCGAACCAGCGCTGATATTCCATCCGTCCCATCGCACCGGACTGCACCAGGGTGCGTGCGACCGGCTCCTCGGGGACGCCACCGTAGGACCGGCTTAGCAGGATCGGTGCGCCGGGAGCCATCACCTGCGCCATACGTCGCCAGAACGCCTCGCGTGCCCGACCACCGAGGAAGTAGATGACATTGAACAGCAGCGCGCCGCCGCACTGGCCGGGCAGCCAGGCATCCAGGATGGATTCCGGCAGGACGGTCGTGCGGGCCCGGATGTCGTCGCGCTCGGCGATCCGCAGCATCTGCAGCGAGCGGGTCAGCGGCTCGGGCTCGACCGAGACGATCTCGGCGTCCGGGAAGCGTTCGGCGAGGGTGACCGTGGTCAGCCCGCTGCCGGAGCCGATGTCGATCAGCGGTAGCTGCGGCAGGAATCCGGCTGCGTCCCAAGGGATCCCGTGCACGTAGTCACGCTCCGGATCCACCGGCAGGCGCAACACCTCCCCGAACTCCGCCCAGACCAGACTCTCTCGATCGCGCGCCATGGGCACCCATCCTGCTGCATCCGGATCGCACCCCATGGGTCGGGCCGGCCGCGTGGGGCGCCGCGACCTCAGTCGCGAGGCGGCAGGACGTAGATCCCGAAGTGGTTCTCACCCTGCCGGACGACGCCCACCGCCTCGGCCGTCGGCGGCACCGGTGCCGCTGACGGCTGCTCGTTCAGCCACACCACCGCGACGGGCAGTGCAGTCGTCGGCGCGCGGTCGGTGCGGCGGAACGCCGTGTCGTCGTGCGCCTGGATCGCGGGCGGCAGAAACACCTCGAACCCGTCGTTGCGCAGCGCGAGGCCGAGGGATGGCGCGACCTCGAAAACCGGCCCGAGACCCGTCCCGTGCACCGCCACCGCGCGACGTGCACCGTCGACGGTGGGCCAGCCGGACATCATCGCCACGATCCCGGACTCGGCGGCGCGGACGTCCTGGCCCACGGCGATCTCGCCGGCCGACGTGGTGGTCGCGTCCGACACCACGAGCCCACCGGTCACGGCCAGGGCGCATCCCGTCACGGCTGCCAGCGCACCGCGCGCTGAACCGAGACGGACGGGAAGCCACCGGAGCAGTTCGACCAGCGAGGCGATGACGACGACCATCGCGAACGCAGCCACCGGGGCACCGGCCGCCACCATCCATGCCTCGGCGAAATAGGCGGTGTGCGGCACCATCAGGATCTGGATCACGAACAGCGCGAGGCCGGCGAGGGCGACGCGTGCGGCCCGGCCCAGGACGGGCGGGAGACGCACCGCCCGGGCGACCAACGCGATCAGCGCCAGGGCCGTCGCGCCGAGGAGCGTCAGCGCCTTCGCCGACGGGACAGCGACCCCGGGAAGCAGACCCCGGGCGATGAACTCGAAGCGATCGACCGTAGGTGCCGGCACCGCGGCCGGTGCCGAGGAGCGCAGCTGCTGCAGCAGGCTGGTGACGTTGTTCGGGTCGTAGATGATCAACTCCAGCGTCACCGGCAGCCACAGCAGCGCTGCCAGCACCGCGCAGCACTGCATCGGCCGGGTCAGTCGCCGCCGTTCCGCACCGACCGGAAGCCAACCGCGCCGGGGCCACCAGGCGTCCCGCTCGCGGTGCCAGGCATGGGCACCCACCACGAGCACGATCGCGGTCAGACCGGTGACCAGGTAGGCATAGGACAGATGCGACTGCACCGCGATGGTGCCGGCGAGGACGAAGAGCGGCCAGTGGCTACGCTGCCCACCGACGAATTCCACGGTCACGAAGAGCATCAGCAGGATCAGCAGCAAGGGCGGAAAGGGGTTGAACGGCCGGAAGAAGAGGCCGGCGCCGATCGAGCAGGCCGTCACCAGGACTGCGAAGGCAGCTGCGACGGCGCCGGGCACTCCAGCCACCCGCGACCCGACGCGCACGGTGGCGACCGCCGCCAGACCGTTGACGAGTGCGACTCCGACGAGGATGCCCCATGCGCTGAACCGGAACGGCACCGCGCCGACGGATGCCGCGTAGTAGAGAGCGGGACCGGGATGATGCGGATAGCTGCCACTGAACCCCGGCGTGCTGGCCCAAGGCCCCATGACACGGGGGTGACCGGTCCACGTGTCACGCATCGCCATCGCGGTGAGGGCGTCGTCGTTCGTCGGCCACCACCCGCGGGCGTGGACAATCAGCACGGTCGCCGCCACGGGGACGAGCACAGCGGCATACACGAACGCCAGCGCGATCCGTTCGAAGTCCGCCCGTGGCCGGCGGTTCGGCCGTCCCATGGACGGCTCAGAAGCCGAGCTTGGACAGTTGATTGGGGTCGCGCTGCCAGTCCTTGGCGATCTTGACGTGCAGGTCGAGGAACACCTTCTGCCCGAGCAGTTCCTCGATCGCCTGGCGCGCCCGGGTGCCGACATCGCGCAACCGGGAGCCGCCGCGACCGATGATGATCGCCTTCTGGCTGGAGCGCTCGACGAAGATGTTGACCCGGACGTCCATGAGCGGCCGGTCTGCGGGGCGGTCCTCGCGTGGCAGCATTTCCTCCACGACCACGGCGATGCTGTGCGGCAGCTCGTCCCGCACACCCTTCAGTGCCGCTTCGCGCACCAGCTCGGCGACCATGACATCGTCGGGTTCGTCGGTGAGCACGCCGTCCGGGTAGAGCTTCGGGGACTCCGGCAGGTATTTCATCAGCACGGCGAGAACGGTGTCGACCTGCTCGCCGGCGGTTGCGGAACAGGGCACGATCTCCTGCCAGTCGCCCAGCTGCTCGATCGCGACAAGGTGCTCGGCGAGCCGGTTGCGATCGACGGTGTCGGACTTGGTTGCCAGCGCCACGACGGGGCGGCGACGGCCGCGCCGCAACTCCGCCAGCTCGGCAGCGATGAACTGGTCGCCGGGGCCGATGCGCTGGTCGCACGGCAGGCAGAAGCCGATGACGTCGACGTCCATCAACGTCTCACGCACCACGTCGTTGAGCCGCTGCCCGAGCAGCGTGCGCGGCTTGTGCAGTCCCGGCGTGTCGACCAGGATCAGCTGTCCCTCGTCCGTGGTGGCGATGCCGCGGATGGTGTGCCGCGTCGTCTGCGGCTTGCTGGAGGTGATCGCGACCTTCTGCCCCACCAGAGCGTTGGTCAGTGTCGACTTGCCGGCGTTCGGCCGGCCGACCAAGCAGGCGAATCCCGCACGGTAGTCACTCATTGCAGTACTTCCTTCGCCGACGTGCGCCCATGGGGCTGGAGAACCACCGTCAATCCTGCTGTATGCCGGCGGTCGCGTGCACATCCGCCCCCGCGTCACCGCCGGCTGCGGCAGGGGCGGCCGCCTCCGGCGACTCCTCCCGCTCCACCACGACCGTCGCGATCTGGTGTCGCCGCCCGGCCAGACGTTCGGCCGTCAGGTGCAGCCCGGCGACCGTGGCGCCGGCGCCGGGGATCGGCACGCGGCCGACCAGCTTGGCCAGCAGGCCGCCGACGGTCTCGACGTCGTCCTCCTCGATGGTGACGTCGAAGTACTCGGCGAGGTCGTCCACCGACATCCGGGCCGGAACACGCACCGTGCCGTCCGGCAACTGCTCGGGTCCCGGCGTCACCCGGTCGAATTCGTCGTCGATCTCGCCGACGACCTCCTCGATGATGTCCTCCAGGGTCACCAGGCCGGCGGTGCCGCCGTATTCGTCGATCACGATCGCGAAGTGGCGGCGTACCAGCTGCATCTCGCGCAGCAGATCGTCGGCCGGCTTGCTGTCCGGCACGAACGTCACGTCCCGCATCACCGAGGTCACCGGCTCGTCGAGCAGTTCGTCACGGCGGAAGACCCGTGCCGCGACGTCCTTGAAGTAGAGGACTCCGTCGATGGCGTCCGGGCTGCCGTCGGCCACCGGCACACGGGAGAAGCCGGATCGCATGAACAGGCGCATCGCCTGGCCGAGGGTCTTGCCGGCATCGATGGTGATCATGTCGGGACGCGGCACCATCAGCTCGCGGACGACAGTTTCGTCGAGCTCGAAGACCGACTGGATCATCTTGCGCTCGTCGTCCTCGATGAGCTCCGAATCCGTTGCCAGGTCGACGTATTCGCGCAGCTCTTCCTCGGTGTCGAACGGCCCGTCACGATAGCCGCGTCCGGGGGTCACGGCGTTGCCGACGGCGACGAGGGCGCGGGCGATCGGTCCGAGGATGCGGTGCAGCCACAGCACCACCGGAGCGGCGCCCAGCGCCACGGGTATGGCGTGCTGGCGCCCGAGCGTGCGTGGTGAGACCCCGACCAGGACGAAGGACACCACGGCCCTCACCGCGATCGCGACCAGCAGCGCCACCCAGAAGTCGTCGACGGCCTCGCGGACCGCCAGGGTCACCAGCACCGCTGCGGTCGCCTCGGCGGCGACCCGCAGGAAGGTGAGCACCATCGCGACCGCCGAGGTGTCCTGGGCCAGCCGCGCGAGCGCGTCGGAGCCGCGCCGCTGTTGCTCGACCAGGTCCTCCGCGGTGTGGCGGCCGATCCGGCTGAGGGCGGAGTCGACCGAGGCGAAGGCGAAGCCGAGGACGACCGACACCAGCGCTGCGATGAGCAGGGCAACCATGGGTCTCACTCGCCGGTCGGCGGGATGATGCGCACGTCCTCACCCTGGCGGTCGCGGCCGGCGAGGAAGGTGAGCAACAGGGTGCGCTGCAGCGAGAACATCTCGCGACGCTCGTCCGGCTCTGCGTGGTCGAAGCCGAGCAGGTGCAACAGACCGTGGACGGTCAGCAGCAGGAGCTCCTCGGCGGTCGTGTGTCCCGCCTCGGCCGCCTGCTTGGCCGCGACCGTCGGGCAGAGCACGATGTCGCCGAGCACGCCCTCGACGGGCTCGTCACCGGCCTTGCCGGGCCGCAGCTCGTCCATCGGGAAGCTCATCACGTCGGTCGGCCCCGGCAGGTCCATCCACTGCTTGTGCAGCAACTCCATGGCCGGCTCGTCGATGATGCCGATGTAGAGCTCGACCTCGGGGTGCACGTTGAGCTCGTGCAGCACGTGGACCGCGCACTCGCGCAGTTCCGGCGGGTCGACCTCGAAATCCGTCTCGTTGAGCAGGTCGATGCTCATTTATTTGCCCCGCCGTTCGGCACGGACGACCTTCGCCGGACGAGCCGATGCGCCGCGGGCATCGAACTCCTCGTACGCCTCGACGATCGCGCTGACCAGCCGGTGACGCACCACGTCCTGGGCGGTCAGCCGGGAGAAGTGGATGCCCTCCACGTCCCCGAGGATGTCCTGTACGACGCGCAGACCCGACATGGTGCCGCCGGGCAGGTCCACCTGGGTGACGTCTCCGGTGACCACCATCTTGGAGCCGAAGCCGAGCCGGGTGAGGAACATCTTCATCTGTTCCGCCGAGGTGTTCTGTGCCTCGTCGAGGATGATGAACGCGTCGTTGAGGGTCCGTCCGCGCATGTACGCCAGCGGCGCCACCTCGATGGTGCCGGCAGCCATCAGCCGTGGGATGGAGTCGGGGTCGATCATGTCGTGCAGGGCGTCATACAACGGCCGCAGGTAGGGGTCGATCTTGTCGTTGAGCGTGCCGGGCAGGAAACCCAGGCGCTCACCCGCCTCAACCGCCGGCCGGGTCAGGATGATCCGGTTGATCTGCTTGGCCTGCAGCGCGGCGACCGCCTTGGCCATCGCCAGGTAGGTCTTGCCCGTGCCGGCCGGGCCGATGCCGAAGACCACGGTGTGCTCGTCGATGGCGTCGACGTATTCCTTCTGCCCCAACGTCTTCGGCCGGATGGTGCGACCGCGGTTGCTGACGATGTTCATCGTCAACACATCCGCCGGACGCTCGCGGGTCCGTGCCCGCAGCATGCCGATCGAGCGCTCGACGGCGTCACGGTTGAGCTGTTGGCCCGCGTCCAGCACCGTCAGCAGCTCGTCGAGCAGTTCCTCGACCAGTGCCATGTCGGCGGGCGGGCCGGCCAGGTGGAAGACGTTGCCCCGCACGTGGATGGTCAGCTTCGGGAAGGCCCGCTCCATGGTGCGTAGCAACTCGTCGCGCGGCCCGAGGAGCGTCACCATCGACACGTCCGGCGGAACCTCGATGGTGTGCTGGGCGTGCACGTCGCCCGGTGCGCCGGGGTCGGTGCCGGTGTTGTCGGCCGACCGCTTCAGCGACCCGGGCTGAGGATCATGATCATCACTTGTCATCGTGCGTCCCATTCTACGGGCGATGACCGACGCCTTCGAATCGTTTGCTGCCCGATCGCCCCGTAGGACCCATCGGTCCGCCGAGACGACCTCGCTCTCGTATCTTCGCGACGGAGCCCCGTCACCGCTCGAGCTTGCTCATGCCGATCGGCAGTGCGCTCCACCACGCCGCCAATCCACTGATGTTGCAGACGGCGGAACTCCCCTGCCGCATGAGTCGTGCCGGGAGCTCGTTGCGGTCGCCGATCGACCACCGGGAAGGCAGATCGACGACGCGGACCGCTCCGAATGTCACCACAGCCCTCTTGCGCCTCAAGGCTCAGGCTGCCGCGGTGTGGTGGCCGGGCATCAGGCCGGGTGTCAGGATCCAGTGCACGCCGTCGGGTCGGACCTCGGCCATGTAGCCCTGCCGGTGCACGGTGTGGTGATGCCTGCCGCACAACAATGCCGAGTCGGTCAGGCAGGTGTGGCCGCCGGCCCACCAAGGGGTGACGTGGTGGACTTCGCAGAACCCGGGTGGCCGGTCGCAGCCGGGGAAGGTGCACCCCCGGTCGCGCAGGATCACCGCGGCCCGGATGGCCCTGGTGGCCAGGCGTTCTCGCCGGCCGACATCGAGGGGAGCGCTGGGTCCACCGAGGACGGCGGGGATGAGGTCGGCGGTGCAGGCGAACCGCCGCGCCGCGCCCGCATCGATCACGTCGCCGGTGCTGGTGTGCGCGGGGCCGCTGCCGTAAGTGAGGGTGTCCAACCCGATGGTCAGCAACACTGTCGCGGCACTGGCTTGCACACCGTCCCCCGCCGCGGCACGGGCGCCGGCACCGACCAGGTCCATCAGCGCGTCCGCCCGGCGCTTGCCCGCCGAGCGTTCATCACGCACCGGCTCACCCGAACCTGCGGACGGATCGAAGGCTTCGGATGTGTCGGCGCCGCCGAGGCCGAAGACGGCACCCGACCCGTGACCCGTGCTGGCATCGGGTTTCGCCGGATCGGGCGCCGACTTGGCGTTGATCGCTTCCTTCAGAATGGCCGCGTTCGCCGGCGACAACTCGGCCACCAGCCGGGTCATCCCGGTCGGTGTCGTCGACCACGACAGCGTCTCGGTGTCTTCGAGCTTCTCGTCGTCGTCGGAGAGCTTGTCCGGGGCGTAGCGGGCCAGGATCTCCCGTGTCAGCCGGGTCAGACCGGCACACCCCAGCGAAGAGTCCACCTGCAGGAACCAGCCCAGCACCTCGTCACGGTCGGCGGTCGGGATCACCGGCCCCACCTTGTCCGCCTGCGTCAGGGCGGTCCGTGCCGATTCGACCGAGCACGACCCGTCTCGAAGAGCCTGGCCGATGACAGTGTTCTTCCGCGCCCGGCACGCGTCCGCGACAGCGGCCATCGTCCGCACCGTCTTCGGCTCGACCGGGACATCGACGACATGAGCGCCCAACCATTGGGCCGTGGTGGCCGCGTCCGACCGGTCGACCGCGCCCCGTTCGGCCGCGTCTGCGGCCACCAGGGTGACCAGCTGCGCGGACCGGCCCTGCAGCCGCAACAGGGCCGTCACCAGGTCGCCCTCCTCGTCCTCACCGAGCTGGTGCACCGCACCGGGAACCTCGTCCAAAACTTCCGCGGCCGCTTGCAGCACGGAGAGCACTTCCGGGCCACGCCCCGGCTGCGCGACCAAGGCAGCATCCACCACTGAATCATTGATGCTCATGGCATGAATCCCCCTGACCTGCCTGTGTTTTCGTCTACCCACAGGATACCGGAGTACACTGACAACGGCTAGCATTTCATCGAACACATTTCTGATTAACTGGTTGACTGTCTGCCGGGCGTCCGCAGTCGCCAGGCTCCGATGGGGGCGTGGTCTCGATACGCCTCCCTCGCTCCGCTCCTCCGGCACTCGACCGACGCACGTTTCCGCACGTGCCCTTCGAGACGCTCGCTCGTCCCTCACGAACTCCTCAGGGCGCGAGCTCGGCCACACAGCTTCTGGCGGATTCGGGCGCTGATCTCGATACGCTCCTCCGCTTCGCTCCCCCGCTACTCGATCGACGCTGTGCCGCTTCGCCCGCTACTCGATCGGCTTCGTTCGTCGGCCTGCCGCCAGCCACATCGCGAGCAGCCAGACGCCGGCACCGACGACGAAGCACCACGCCATACGACAGGTGGCGCCGGGTGCAGTGACGGAGCCGGCGATCGCACCGAACAACGCCACCCCGAACGACGTTCCGGTTTGCCGGGCGGCGTTGTTCAGGCCGCCCACCACCCCCGCTGCGCTCGGCGCTGCTGCCACCGACGTCGCGACCAGCGGCATCACCAGCATGCCGAGCGCCACGCCCGCGAGCAGCATCCCGGGGACCAGGGGCAGCAGCGCGTGCGGTGCGCGCCATACCGCGAGCGCCAGCGACAGTTCGCCGAGCACGCCGACGACGAACCCGGCGCGGATCAGCCGAACGGGACGGATCCGCACCATCCGCCGGCGCGCCAGCAACGGCACGAGTGTCAGCGGCGCGAACATCGGCAATGTCGCCAGGCCGGCGGAGAAGGCGTCCCTGCCTTGCACCGTCTGGAGCAGGAAGGCCAGCACCAGCAGGGAACCGTTCCCGACGAGGTTCATCCCGAGCGATCCGGCAGACGCCCGCAGCAACTCGCGGTTGCGCCACAGCTCACGCGGCACCATCGGCGCCGCGGCGCGTCGCTGCCCGACCACGAACGCCGTTCCGCTTGCGCCGGCCGCCGCCACGAGGAGCAATCCGACCGGACTGGTCCCTGCGCGGCCGAGTTCGATGAGTCCGGCGATCGCGCATCCCAGGCTCGCGGTCGAGGTCACCGCGCCGAACCGGTCGAGCGGCCGCTGCTGGGTCCGGCCGCGCGGCAACGTGACCGCACCCACCGTTGCCGCGACCACGACGGGCGCATTGATCAGGAAGATCAGGCGCCAACTGCCGACGCCGATGAGCGCGCCACCGACCAGCGGCCCGAGCGCGACCGCCGAGCCCGAGACACCGGACCACACGGCGATCGCCCGAGCCCGTTCGTCCGGGTGCTCCCAGATCGCGGTGATGAGCGACAGACTGGCCGGCAACATCGCCGCTGCACCAACGCCCTGCACCACCCGGCCGGTCACCAGCACCGGGAGCGTCGATGCCGCCGCACATCCGATCGAGCCCATGCCGAAAGCCACCAGCCCCACGACGAACGCACGACGCGCGCCCCACCGATCGGCGCCGGTTCCCGCAGTCAGCAACAACGCCGCGAGCGGCACCGTGTAGCCGTCGACCACCGCCTGCGCGCCGGCCGTGCCGCCGCCCATGCCCCGCTCGATGCTGGGCAGCGCGACGTTGACGATCGACACGTCGAGCAACACCAGGAACATCGCCGAGCACAGGATGAGCAGGCTGCGGCCACGCCCGCCCTGCGCCGTGCCGGCCGGTGCGGATTCCGTTGTCGTCATACGCACCAGCCTGCGGCCGTGAACCTTCGGCGCTCACCGAACCGTAGAGCGGACGCTTCGGTGGCCGGCGAAACGTCCGGCGGCCAGAATGGCGACATGACCGGGAAGCAGCAGCGGGACGTCGCGGACGTGGCCGCGGTCTTCGCCGACCGTGCTCGGGCACGGATGATCGGCGCACTGATCGACGGGCGGCGCCTGCCCGCGTCGCGCCTGGCGACGGAGGCCGGGGTCAGCGCCGCGACCACCAGCGGTCACCTGCGGCGGATGCTCGATGCCGGGATCGTCCAGGTGGAGGTGAGTGGTCGGCACCGCTTCTACTATCTGGCCGACGCGCAAGTGGCCGCCGCTTATGAGGCGTTGATCGCGATGACCCCGCTGCCCCCGATCACCTCGCTGCGGACGGGCACCCGGATGGCACGGCTGCGCACGGCGCGCACCTGTTACGACCACTTCGCCGGCCGGCTCGGTGTCGCGATCACCGCCGCCCTGATCGACACGGGTGTGCTGCACGCCCTCGACGCACACGCCGACACCCGCCGCCGGGTCGGCGACCGCCTGTCGGCACCGGTCCCGGCCGATCGCTTCGAGCTCGGGCCCGGAGCGCAGGACCACCTGGCGTCCTGGGGCGTGGATCTCGCGGCGGTCGAGGCCCTGAACCGGCCGACGCTGCGCTTCTGCCTGGACTGGACGGAGCAGCGCGAGCACCTGGCCGGCGCGCTCGGTGCGGCCATCCTGTCCGCCGCGCGGGACCGTGCCTGGGTCTGCGACGGTCCGCGCCCGCGCGAACTCGCGCTGACCTCGGCCGGCGCGGCCGGCTTCGCGCGGCTGGCGCCGGCGATCTCGCAGGAGTTGGCCGGCTGATCACCAGCGGCTGCGGGCCAACAGGACCGCGAGCGCTGTCGGGCCGGCGTTGGACGCACGCAGCACCGTCGGCCCGAGGCGTATGGCGCGAGCGCCGACCGCCTCGAACGCCGTCAGTTCGTCGGGGCTGATCCCGCCCTCAGGCCCGACCACGACGACGACTTCTCCTGCAGGCACGTCGAATTCGCCGATCGCGACGTCCGCCTCCTCGTGGAGTATGACGACGGCGTCGGCATCCTGCAGGCGTGCCGGTGCGCTCCGGCTGGTCACCAGCGGCTCGACGTCCGGCACGGTCGGGCGGCGTGACTGTTTGCTGGCCGAGACGACCAGTGATTCCCATTTCGCGTGCGCCTTGTCCGCTTTGGCGCCGCGCCACTGAACGATGCTGCGATCGGCCTGCCACGGGATGACCGCGTCCACGCCGAGCTCGGTCGAAGCCTCGACGGCTTGCTCGTCACGGCCACCCTTGGCCAGCGCCTGCATGAGCACGAAACGGGTTGCCGGACGGTGGGATTCGCGAAGAGTCGCGATCTGCACGGTCAAGCCGTTCCGGGCTGCGGCGACGATCGGGCCCTCGGCGACCCGGCCCGATCCGTCCGCCACCTGCACGGTCTCGCCGACCGCCAGGCGGCTGACCACCACGGCGTGCCGTGCCTCGTCACCGCTGACCGTGACGGTGCCGCCGACGGCGGCTGCATGCAGCGCACCGACGGTCGCGAAGAAGAGGCGTGCGGTCACCGGCGGCTACTTGGCCTGGAAGGCGTCCCGCAGTTTGCCGAACAGCCCCTTCTCGACCCGGCCGAAGCGCGCCTCCGGGCGCTCCTCGCCACGCTCCTTGGCCAGCAGCCGCAACAGCTCCTCCTGCTGCGGGTCGAGTTTGGTGGGCACCCGCACATTGGCGTGGACCAGCAGGTCCCCGCGGACCTGCGAGCGCAGGTGCGTCACCCCGAGACCGCGCAGCGTGATGACGTCACCCGGCTGGGTGCCCTGCGGGATCTCGACATCACGCTCGCCGTCGAAGGTGTCCAGCGGCAGCGCGGTGCCGAGCGCTGCAGCGGTCATCGGCAGTTCGACCGAACAGTGCAGGTCGTCGCCGCGTCGCTGGAAGGTCGGGTGCTTGCGCACCCGCACCTCGACGTAGAGGTCACCCGCTGGGCCGCCGGCGGAGCCGACCTCGCCCTCACCGGTCAACTGGATGCGGGTGCCGGTGTCGACGCCGGCCGGCACCTTGACGGTGATGGTCCGCCGGTCACGCACCCGGCCCTCGCCGGAGCAATTGAAGCAGGGGTCGTCGATGATCTCGCCGTAACCGCGGCACGCCTGGCAGGGCCGGGTGGTCATCACCTGGCCGAGGAAGGACCGCTGCACCTCCTGCACCTGGCCGCTGCCATGGCAGATGTCGCAGGTGTGCTTGCCGGTGCCCGGCCGCGCCCCGTCACCGTGGCACACCGAGCAGGTGACCGCCGTGTCGAAGGTCAACTCCTCCGCACCACCGAAAACCGCTGTGCCCAGGTCGATCTCGACCGCGATGAGAGCATCCTGGCCGCGCTGCGTGCGCGAACGCGGGCCGCCTTGGGCGGCGCCGGAACCGCCGAAGAACGCGTCCATGATGTCGGAGAACGAGAAGCCCTGGCCGTAGCCCGCGCCGCCACCGGCCGTCGCGTAGGGATCGTTGCCCATGTCGTAGGCACGCCGCTTCTCGGCGTCGCCGAGGACGTCATACGCCTGCGCGACCTTCTTGAACTGATCGGAAGCCTCCTCGGACGGGTTGACGTCCGGGTGCAGCTTGCGGGCCAGTTTGCGGTAGGCCCGCTTGATCTCTTCCGGACTCGCGTTCTGCGCGACGCCCAGGTCGCCGTAGTAGTCGTTCACGAAGCTCCTTCGAGCTGTTGGTGCGGTTCGAGGTCAGTTTTCCAGGATGTCGGCGACGTAGCGTGCGACCGCACGCACCGCCGCCATGGTCGAGGGATAGTCCATGCGGGTCGGACCGAGGACGCCCAGGCTCGCCAGGCTTCCCGCGTCATATGCCGTGGTCACGATCGACGTGCCGGTGAGGCCGCTGATGGCGTTCTCGGTGCCGATGCGGACCGCCACGCCCTCGGTCGGCTCGATGCCCTCCTGCGTCAACAACCGCAGCAGTACGACGTGTTCCTCCAGGGCGTCCAGCAGCGGCCCGAGGGAGAGCGCGAAGTCGCTGGAGCGCACCAGGTTGGCGGTGCCACCCAGCACGACGCGGTCCTCGCGCTCCTCCGCCAGAGCGGCGGCCACCGCTTCGACCACGGTCACGCGGGCATCCGACGAGTCCTCGGCCAGACCTGCGGCCCAGTCCCGCAACGCGCCGGCCGCCACCGCGCGACGCAGGCCGGCGCTTCTGTCGTTGAGGCCGGCCCGCAACTGATGGATCAGCTCGTCGGATTCCGCCTCGGTCATCGTCCGGCCCAGGTCGATGACGCGCTGCTCGACCTGACCGGTCGACAGGATCACGATGAGGCTGAGGCGGTCCGCCGAGCGCGGCACCAGCTCCACGTGCCGGACCTTGGCGGCATTCAACGAGGGGTACTGCACCACTGCCGCCTGCCCGGTCAGTGACGACAGCAGCCGCACGGTGCGCGAGATCACGTCGTCCAGATCCACCGACCGCACCAGGAACGCCTCGATGGCATTGCGTTCGGCCCGGGAGAGCGGCTTGATCTGGCTGAGCTTGTCGACATACAGCCGGTAACCGGCGTCGGTGGGGATGCGGCCGGCGGAGGTGTGCGGCGCGGCGATCAGCCCGTCCTCCTCCAGCGCGGCCATGTCGTTGCGCACGGTGGCCGCACTGACCCCCAGCTGGTGACGCTCCAGCAGCGCTTTGGAACCGACCGGTTCGGAGGTCGACACGTAGTCCTGCACGATCGCTCGCAGCACCTGCAGCCTGCGCTCGTCGCTCATGACCGGTCACCTCCTCACTCGCCCGGGCCCTACGTCTGGCACTCAGGTATGTCGAGTGCCAAGTCTACTTGCCTCCCGCAAGCGAGCCGAATCCCCGACTACGCTTCCCGGCGTGACGGACAGATATGGCACCGACGTGCTCGCGGGTGACTGGCGCAAGCCGCCACGGGGACGTTCGACGCAGATTCCCGCCGAACCCGGACTGGTCGTGGAGGAGGTCCAAACCGGCTGGTGCGGTGCCGTCGTGTCGGTCGAGAAGTCCGGCGGCATGCGGGTCGTGCACCTGGAGGACCGGCACGGCCGCAGCCGCGCCTTCCCGATGGGTCCGGGTTTCCTCATCGACGGCAAACCGGTCGAGCTGGTGGCCGCCGCCTCGCGCTCGGACGCGGCCGCGCTGCAGGCAGCCCGGGACGCCGCAGCGCGCACCGCCAGCGGTTCGCGTGCGGTCACCGATGCGACGGCGCGGGTCGCGCGCGGGTCGCGCATCTTCGTCGAGGGCAAGCACGACGCCGAGCTCGTGGAGAAGGTCTGGGGCGCGGACCTTCGCATCGAAGGCGTCGTGGTCGAGATGCTGAACGGCGTCGACGACCTGCGCGCGGTCATCCGCGAGTTCGGCCCGACCCCCGAGCGCCGGATGGGCGTCCTGGTGGATCACCTGGTCCCGGGTACCAAGGAGGCCCGGATCGTGGCCGACGCCCTCGCCATACCCGAGGCACGCCAGGATGTCCTGGTGCTCGGCCACCCGTATGTCGACGTGTGGCAGTCCGTGCGTCCGGAGCGGCTCGGCTGGAAGCAGTGGCCCGTCATACCGCGCGGGACCTCCTGGAAGCACGGCGTCCTGGCCGAACTCGGCTGGCCGCACGCGAGCCAGGCCGATGTCGCGAACGGCTGGAAGCGCATCCTCGGCACGGTCCGCAGCTACACCGATCTGCAGCCCGAGCTGCTCGGTCGGGTCGAGGAACTCATCGACTTCGTCACGGCCGTTGCATGAGAGCCGGCGGATGAAGCTCGAGGCGGAGCTCGTCGCCGTCGTACTGGCCGTCGACGCCGGCCGGCCCTGGGTCCTCGCGACCGGTGAACCACCCGCGTTGCCGGCCGGACCGTTGACCGCGGGACAGGACTCGTTGCAGGCCGGAGTTCGCAAGTTCGCCCGCGGCCGCAGCGGATTCGATCTGGGGTATGTCGAGCAGCTCTACACGTTCGCCGACCTCGGCCGGTCCAGCGACGACCGGCGCACGGTCTCGATCTCCTATCTGGGACTCACCCGTGCGTCGATCGCGGGCAGCGTGCGCCCGACCGATTGGTCACCGCTGTACGACCTGCTGCCGTGGGAGGATCGGCGGCATCTGGGCGACGACCGCACCGACCGCCTCGGCGAGGAGCTTGAGCGGGCGCTGCGCCGCTGGTGCGGTGAGTCCACCGAACGCCTCGACCGTTGCCGCTTCCTGTTCGGCTACGACGACACACCCTGGCGTCCGGACCTGGCGCTGCAGCGCTACGAACTTCTCTGGGAAGCCGGCCTGGTCGCCGAATCCCCTGCCGCCGGACGCATCTCCGCACTCACCGCAGGTCCGATGCTGCACGACCACCGCCGCATCCTGGCGACCGGCCTCTCCCGGATCCGGGCCAAGCTGCAATACCGGCCGGTGGTCTTCGAGCTGATGCCGGCGACGTTCACCCTGCTCGCCCTGCAGGAGACCGTGGAGGCCGTCGCCGGCCAGCACGTGCACAAGCAGAACTTCCGCCGCGCCGTCGAGGTCCAGCACGAGCTCGTCGAACCCACCGGTGACGTCTCGCACGAGACCGGCGGACGCCCCGCCAAGCTCTACCGTTTCCGCGGCTCGGTCCGCGAGGAACGTGCTCAGGTCGGCACCAAGCTGCCGCTGCCTCGGTAGGCCGCCAACCGGACGGCCGCCGGTTCGGAACTCCGGGCTCCGTCCCTTCTGACGATGCCGCACCGGTGTTATGCTCAGTCTCAGCATTTACTCATTGTGAGCATTACCAAGCTGAGGAGCAATGGTGAGCATCAGCGAGTTGTCCTACGACCACGCGGCGGCATACGAGAACGTGCGGCAGGTGATCCCCGAGGTCGAGTGGGCCATGTATGCCGACGACATCGAGGCGATCCACCGGCTCAAGCGCGAGCAGGATGCGGTGATCCTGGCGCACAACTACATGACACCGGAGGTCTTCCACGGCGTCGCCGACATCAAGGGCGACTCCCTGGCGCTGGCCCGGGAGGCGCAGCACGTCGACGCCGGCACCATCGTCCTCGCCGGTGTGCACTTCATGGCCGAGACCGCCAAGCTGCTCAACCCCGGCAAACGGGTGCTGCTGCCCGACCTGCGCTCGGGTTGCTCGCTCGCCGAAAGCATCACGCCACACGACATTGCGGCGTTGCGCGAGCAGCACCCGGGTGCACCCGTCGTCACCTACGTCAACACGTCGGCGGCGGTCAAGGCCGCCAGCGACATCTGCTGCACCTCCGGCAACGCCGTGCAGATCATCACCTCGCTCGGCGTCGACAAGGTGATCATGATCCCCGACCAGTACCTCGCCCGGAACATCTCCGCCCTCACCGGTGTCGAGGTCGTGACGCATCCCGGCGCCTGCGAGGTGCACGAACGCTTCACCCCGCTGGACATCGTGCAGATCCGCCAGGGACATCCCGGCGTGACGGTGCTCGCACACCCCGAGTGTCCGCCCGACGTCGTCGCCGAGGCCGACTTCGCCGGGTCGACCGCCGACATGCAGCGGTATGTCGAGGACGAGCAGCCGGCCAGCGTCGCACTGATCACCGAGTGCTCGATGAGCGACAACATCGCCGCACAGCACCCTGACCTGGAGTTCGTGCGGCCGTGCAACCTGTGCCCGCACATGAAGCGAAACACGTTGGGCGCCATACGTGCTGCGCTGGAATCCGGCGGCCCGGAGATCGACGTCGACGCGGCCGTCGCCGCCCCCGCCCGCCGCGCCATCGAACGCATGCTGCAAGCGACCCCCGGAGGGGCTGCGCGATGACGCTGCGCACGCCGATCGTCGTCGTCGGATCCGGACTGGCCGGCCTGACCTGCGCCTGGGCAGCGACCGAGCCGGTCGTGCTGATCACCGCCGCCTCGCTGACGTCCGGCGCAGCCAGCATGTGGGCGCAGGGCGGGGTCGCCGCCGCACTCGCCGCAGACGACTCCACCCGGGACCACGCCGACGACACCTGGCGGGCCGGTGCGTTCGCCGGCGACCGCGCGGTCATCGATCGCATCACCGCCGCCGCCCCCGGCGTCGTCCGGCTGCTCGCCGACCTGGAGGTCCCCTTCGACCGCGCGCCCGACGGCAGCCTCGACCTCGCGCTGGAAGGCGGCCACAGCCGCCCGCGGGTCGCACACGCCGGTGATCACAGTGGCGCCGCCATCACCGCCTGTATGGCGTCCGCGGTGCTCCACTCCCCCACGATCGAGATCCGTCAGAACCACTCGGCCATCGAGGTGCTCGTCCTCCCGAACGGCGCCGTACGGGGTGTCGTGGTCCGTCGCGCCGACGGCACCGAGGAGCTGATCGAGACCGAACGCGTTGTCCTCGCGACCGGCGGGCTCGGTGGGCTCTGGCCGCACACCACCAACCCAACCACGGCGCTCGGCCAGGGCGTTGCGCTGGCCGCCCGGATCGGCGCACGCACCGACGACCTGCATCTGGTGCAGTTCCACCCCACCGGACTGGACGTTCCGCGCGACCCGATGCCGCTGCTCACCGAGGCGTTGCGCGGCGCGGGAGCGACCCTGTTGGCCGACGGGATCCGCTTCGTCGACGAGCTCATGCCTCGTGACGTGGTGGCCGCGGCGGTGTGGGAGCAGTTGTCGGCGGGTCGCACCGTCCGGCTGGACGCGCGTGGGATCCCAGAGGTCGCAAGGCGTTTCCCCGCCGTCGCGGAACTCACCGCGGCGTCTGGCCTGGACCTCGCCGCCGACCTGCTGCCCGTCCGGCCCGCGCTGCACTACTCGATGGGCGGGGTCACCGTCGACGACCACAGCCGCACGTCGGTGCCTGGTCTGTGGGCGATCGGCGAGGTGTCTCGCACGGGGCTGCACGGTGCCAACCGGCTGGCCTCCAACTCCCTGTTGGAGGCGGTGGTCAGCGGCCGCGCGGCCGCCGAGGACGCGTGTGCCGGGCCGGGCACCCGGGACTGCCGGATCGAGCCCGCCGACCCTGCGACGGTGCTGCCTCGCACCAACCGTGCCACTCTTGCGATGCAGGACGTTCGTCGCGTGCTGGGCGACGCGTGCGGGGTGCTGCGCGACGGTGCCGGTCTGCACCGCGCCGTGCGTCTGCTGGCGCCGCACACCGGCGATGACGTGTCGTATGTCGCCTGGCTCGTCGCGCGCTCGGCTCTGGCCCACCCGCACAGCGTCGGCGCGCACCGGCGCACCGATGACGCCGCCCCCGCGGCCGCCGAATCCTTAGGAGTGACACCATGATCAGCCCCGAACTCGAACGGGTCGTACGTACGGCGCTCGCCGAGGACCTCGGCCTGGGCGGCGACCTGACCACCCGGCTGACCGTGCCGGGCGACGCGGCAGGGACGGCATACATCGTCAGCCGGGAGGAGGGCGTCCTGTCCGGCCCTGCCGCCGCGACTGCGACCTTCGCCGCCGTCGATCCGTCGCTGCGGGTCGACTGGGCCAAGCAGCCAGGTGACAAGCTCGCGCCCGCAGATCTCGTCGCCACCCTCACCGGCTCGGCCCGGTCGGTGCTGACCGCCGAACGCACCGCCCTCAACCTGCTGGGTCACCTCACCGGGATCGCCTCCCGCACCAGCGTTTTCGTCGATCTGGTGGAGGGCACCAAGGCCCGCATCGTGGACACGCGCAAGACCACGCCCGGTCTGCGCGAGCTGGAGAAGCAGGCGGTCCTCGACGGTGGCGGCACCAACCATCGGTTCGGGCTGTATGACGCCGTGCTGGTCAAGGACAACCACATCGGCCTCGGCGGCGGACTGCTCCCCGTCCTGGAGCGCTTGGCCGCGGCCGGCAGTCATCTGGTCCGCGTGGAGATCGAGGTCGACACCATCGAGCAACTCGACACGGTCCTCGCCTTCGACGCCGAGCGCATCGCCGACGGCCGGCCGCCGGTCGTGCACGCGGTGCTGCTGGACAACATGGAGGCGTGGCAGGTCGCCATGGGGGTCGCCCACATCCGCCGTCACCCGGCGCCGCTCGTGGCCGAGGTGTCCGGTGGGGTCGACGAGGAGACCGTGCAGGAACTGGCCCGCGCCGGCGCGGACGCGATCTCGGTCGGCGCCCTGACGCACAGCGTGCGCTGCCACGACTTCGGCCTCGACCTGCACAGCTGACCCAGGCGCTTCGCTGCCCACCTCAGCCGACGCACCCGCATCGCGCATGACGTCTCGGCGGGAAGGGCTACCAGCCGAGGAGGCGGCGCACCACGGTGTCGGCGAGCAGCCGGCCCCGCAGGGTCAGCCGGGCGGCCGGGCGCTGCCGGCGGACCGCTGCCGCGCCGTCGAGCAGGCCGTCGGCGATCAGCCCGGCGACGGCGGAGCGACCGGCCTCGTCGAGCACGTCCAGGCTCAGGCCGTCCGACAGCCGCACGCCGAGCAGCACCCGCTCGTCATACCGCTGCGCGTCGGTGAGGATCTCCCGACCCGCACCCGGCGACGCGCCGGCCAGCACACGCTCGGCGTACGGCGAGGGGTGCTTGACGTTCCACCAGCGCACCCCGCCGACATGGCTGTGCGCACCCGGACCGACGCCCCACCAGTCGTCGCCGCGCCAGTAGGACTCGTTGTGCCGGCACCGCGCGTCCGGCCGCCGTGCCCAGTTGCTGATCTCGTACCAGTCGAATCCTGCTGCCGTCAGGACTGATTCGGCGATCTCATACTTCTCCGCCTCGTCGTCGTCCTCCGGCAGGGCGACGACACCACGGCGCACCTGCGCGGCCAGCTTGGTGCCTTCCTCCACGACGAGGGCATAGGCACTGATGTGGTCCGGCTCCAGCTCGGCCGCAGCCTCCAGACTGCGTCGCCAATCGGCCGGACTCTCCCCCGGCGTGCCGTAGATCAGGTCGAGGCTGACCTGCAGCCCTGCATCGCGGACCGCGCGCACGGCAGCACCGACATTGGCCGGATCGTGGGTGCGTTCCAGGGTCGCGAGCACGTGCGGAACAGCCGACTGCATGCCCAGGCTCACCCGGGTGAACCCGCCCGCGGCGAGCGTCTCGGCCACGCGTCCGTCGACCGTGTCCGGGTTGGCCTCGCTGGTGACCTCCACGTCCGGCTGCAGCCCGAAGAGGCCACCGGCCTGCGCCACCATTCGCGCCAGGTCGTCGGCACGAAGCATCGTGGGAGTGCCCCCACCGACGAAGATGGTGCTGATCGCGGGAGCTTCCTCGCCCAGCGTCCGGCGCGCGAGCTGCAGCTCGGCGACGGCGGCGTCGGCATAGGTGGACAGACCCGCGCCGTGCCCGCCGAGTTCACCGATCGTGTAAGTGTTGAAATCGCAGTAACCGCACCGCACCGCACAGAACGGCACGTGCAGATAAAGGCCGAGCCGGCGACCGGCCAGCCCGTTCAGCGCCGTCGCCGGCAGCGACCCGTCGGACGGCACGGGTTCTCCGACGGGGAGGGTGGAAGGCACCCGGCAATGGTAGGTCGCGCCGCTCCGCGAGGTTCGGCCGCGACCCGCTCGCCAGTGCGCACCCGGACAGCGGCTCCCTGTGATGGCGTGCCGAGCACCCGGTTGAATGGACCCCATGAGTCTCTTCCTCACCGTGGACGCCGGCGGCACCTCGACGCGGGCCCTGGTCCACGATGCCGACGGGACGTGCATGGGGTATGCCGTCGCCGGCGGCGGCAACCCGACCGCATCAGGCGTGGAAAGCGTTGCCAATGCGATGCGTTCGGCGGCTCACACCGCCCTGCGCCAGGCCCAGGCGGAACCTGCCGACATCGGCCACGCCCTTGCGGCGATGGCGGGTTCTGCGGTCGGACTGACCGGCGTGGAGCGCGGGCTGCAGCAACTGGGCGTCTCGGCCGAGCTGCGCATCGGCAGCGACCTGGAGGCCATCCTCTTCGCGGGCACGGCCGCGCTCGATGGTGCCGCGCTGGTGTCCGGCACCGGAGCTGCGGCGATCGTGGTGCGCGGCGGTGTCACGACAGCGCGCAGTGACGGCCGCGGCTGGCTGATGGGCGACGTCGGCTCCGGCTACTGGATCGCACGCCGGGCGGTGCGCGCCGTCACCGCCGATCTCGACAGCCGCGGCCCCCGCACCAGCCTGACCGAGGCCCTGCTGCCGGCAGCTGGTGTGGTCGGTGATCGGTCCGCCGGCAAGGACGTGCTGCTCGACCAGCTCGTCACCGCCGTCTACGCGATCCCCACACCCGGCATCGCACGGTTCGCGCCCCTGGTCTTCGAGCAGGCCCCCGTCGACGAGATCGCCCGGTCCATCATCGAGGATGCGGGCACCGGTCTGGCCGACACCGTCACCGCGCTGGACTCCCCCGATCGCGACGCACCGTTGGTCGTGGGCGGAAGTGTGCTCTTCCATCAGGCGGGGCTGCGCTCCCGGGTGACCGAACTCCTGCGCGAGCGTGGCTGGACGGGACCGGTCGATGCCGTCTCCGACGGCACGCTCGGCGCGATCTGCATGAACCTGCGCTCGGCGAGCGTCACGGTCGACGCCGACCGACACGCACACGCCCGGACGTCGCTCCGCGCCATACGGTCTCGGATCTGACCCGCGACGTCAGAGGGTCCCCGTGGCCGCCTGCAGTCCGAGGCTGGCCAGCGCCACGCAGATCCACAGCAGTGCGCCGAGCAGCAGGGGCCGGTGCCCGGCGGCCCGCAATTGTGCGGGTCGCATTCCCAGGCCGATGGCCGCGAGGGCGACGGTGATGAGGAAGGTGCCGAGGAACGTCAGCGCATCGTGCCAGCCGGCGGGGATGGCGCCGATGGAGTTCAGTGCTGCCGCGACCAGGAATCCGACCAGGAACGCCGGCACCACCTTGCGCCACGGGATGCTGACCTGTTCGCCCTGATGGGCGGCGTCCCGTCGTGCGGTGAGGAACGCCAGCACCATCACGATCGGGATGATCAGCAGCGAGCGGGTCAGCTTCACCACGATCGCGTAGGGTCCGGCGCCGTCGCCGAAGCTGTATGCCGCGGCGACCACCGACGAGGTGTCGTTGACCGCCGTGCCGCTCCACAGCCCGAACGAATGACCGGACATCCCGATCAGGTGCCCGATCGGGGGGAACAGCAACACGGCGAGAATGTTGAAGGTGAAGATCGTGCCGATGGCGTAGGCGACATTCGACTGCTTGGGTCGTATGACGGCCGTCGTCGCGGCGATGGCCGAGGCACCGCAGATGCCGGTGCCGACACCGATGAGAGTGGACAGCTCGCCGTTGATCCCCAGCAGCCGGCCGAGGACGTAGGCACCGCCGAGGGCCACCGCGAAGGTGCCCAGCATGACCGGCAACGAGCCACCGCCCACCTCGATCACCTTCGCCAGCGACAGCCCGGTGCCCAGCACCACGATCGACAGCTGCAGCACCGATTTGCTCGCGAAGCCCACGCCGGGTGTGAGCCGCTCATGACGCATCAGCGGCACGGCCGAGCCCGCCAGGATGCCCAACAGTATCCCGAACACCGGGCCGCCGATGACGGGTGCGAAGTGGCCGAGAACCGTTGCGAGGGAAGCGATCACCACGGCTACCAGCAACCCGGGAAGGTAGGTCAGCACAGAGCGCTCGTGCGGATCGCCACCGGCCGAAGGGCTTGCTGCTGCACGGTCGGAATATGTCGTCGTTGCCACCTGACAAGGTTCGGGCCGTGCGCCCGCCGGCGGTAGCCGTCATCTCCCCATAGTGGGTATATCCTCCGCATATGACATGCTGGCCGGACCTGAGTGCCCTGGAGCTGCTCGTCGCCGTCGCCGATCACGGCAGCCTGTCGGCCGGCGCCCGCGCCACCGGTGTCGCGCAACCCAACGCGAGCCGGTCCATCGCTCGCCTGGAGCGCCATCTGGGGATCACGCTGCTGCACCGCTCGACCGCGGGATCGACGCTCACCGACTCCGGGTTGCTGGTGGTCGAGTGGTCGCGCAGCGTGATGCAGGCCGCGCGCGAATTGGCCGAGGGCGCAACCTCCCTCGCGACGGACAGCAGCGAGTCGCTCGTCGTCGCAGCCAGCCAGACCATCGCCGAGCACCTCCTGCCGTCGTGGCTGGCCACGCTGAGGGAGACGCAACCGCAAGTACGCATCGAGATCCACGTGCACAACACGCACGACGTCCTGTCGGATCTGCTCGAAGCACGCTGCGACCTCGGCTTCATCGAGGGGCCTCAACCACCGCGGGGCGTCAATCACCTCGTCGTCGCACACGACGAACTCGTCCTGGTCGTCACGCCCCGGCACCCGTGGGCGGGCCGCCGGGAACCGGTGACCGCCGACGAACTCTGGATCACTCCACTGGTCGTGCGCGAGCCCGGCTCCGGCACGCGGGTCGCACTCGACGAAGCACTCGGGGCGCCGGCGCAACCGGCGGTGGAGCTCGCGAGCAACGCCGCCGTGCGGGTCAGCGTCCAGTCCGGCACGGCGCCGGCCGTGCTGAGCAGACTGGCAGTCTCCGACGCACTCGCCACCGGTGCGCTGCTCGAGGTCCCGACGACCCTGCGGCTGCATCGTCAGTTGCGCGCCGTCTGGACCGGCCCGCGCAGACTGCGTGGACCCGCCGCGGAACTCGTCGCGATCGCCGGTCGCGCGTGAGCGTCAGCTCTTCGCCTCCGTCACCCACAGTGGTATGACGCCGTTGACCACCTCGGTGCCGTCGGCAAGCCTGCCGGTGACCCGCACCGGCACCTCGTGCGGGGTGGGCCGGTCCCAGTCCGCCGGATCGGTCTCGGCGATGCAGTCGACTGCGGACGGCACCTTTGCGATGTATTCGAGCTGAATGCCCTTGGGAATCCAGCGAGTTGCCGGCTTGACCGTCGCTTCGGCGAGCAGCCCCATGGCGGCTTCCATGCCGTTGGCGACCGCGATCGCGTGGATGGTGCCGATATGGTTCTGCACTCCGCGCCACTTGCGGATCCGCACCACGGCGCGGTGGGGCGCCATCTCGCGTACCTGCGGCTGCACGGTGGCGAAGTATGGCGCCCGCGCCATGAAGCCCAGGGCGAACACCTGTCGTCCGAACGGTTTGCCGGCCAAGCGCTGGTAGAGCTGGAACGTCGACGTCATACGTTTCTCCTATGTCAAGCCGCGGCCGGTAGGGCCGGGGTTTGACGGTTGTTGTGGTCTGTTGTCAGGAGGTTGAAGATGACGCGGGCGAGGCGTCGTTTGAGGCAGCGCAGTGCTTCGGTCTTGGATTTGCCCTCG
>NZ_JBQCGS010000056.1:0-10106 GCF_051955415.1 Flexivirga sp. | reverse complement strand
CCGGCATTTTCGGCTCCGTCGCGGCCGCACCGGGCCGCGCGGGGCGGCGCGTGCCCCACCGCGGTCCCCCGAGCGCGCGGACGCCGTGGCGCACCCAGGCGGCCGCGACCAGGATCGCGATGGCGACGATGCCGTCCAGCCACCAGTGGTTCGCGGTCGCGACGACCACGAACACGGTCACCACGAAGTGCAGCGGGCCGATCCAGCGCCAGTGCGAGGTGCTGACCCGCCAGCTGTACCAACCGATCACGGCCGCGAAGAGCACGTGCACCGACGGCATGGCACCGAAGTTGTCGACCGAGAAACCGGCGTTGTAGACCGACTGACCGTAGAACTCGGCGGTGTCGACATACCCGGGCAGCAACCGGGGCGGCGCGACGGCGAGGAATTGCACGAAGAAACAGCCGAGCGTGCTCAGGGCGAGGGTGGTGCGCACCGCCGGGTAGTCGTCGCGGTGCCGGAAGTACAGCCAGATCAGGAAGATGCCCATGCCGGTGAAGTGCATGCTGGCGTAGAAGAGGTTGGCCAGTCGCACGATCGTCTCGTGCCCCAGGATCAGGTCCTGGACGCTGCGTTCGTCCGGGAAGAACAGCGCGGACTGGGCCCGCTCGATCCAGTGCGCACGACCGATCGCGTCGCCGCCGTCACTGGAGGTGACCCGCTGCAGGATCTGCCAGCAGGCGAAGAGGAACGCGATGATCGCTCCCTCCCGGCAGAAGGTGGCCACCCCGGGCCGACGCCGCCGCAGCAGAGGCCACAGCAGGCCGAGCACCACGCCGACGCCGAGTGCCTGCTGCCAGCTCAGCATCAGGTTGGGCATGGGGACCGCCGGCGCCGGATCACGCTGTCGATGCTGCGAGTTGGCCGCACGCCCCGTCGATGTCGGATCCGCGGGTGTCGCGGATCGTCGTCGGTATGCCGTGCGCGCGCAGCCGCTCGACGAACTGCTGCTCGACACCCTTGCGGGAGGCGGTCCACTTCGAGCCCGGCGTCGGGTTGAGCGGGATCGGGTTGACGTGCACCCAGCCCTTGCCGCGCGACCGCAGCTTCTCACCGAGCAGGTCGGCCCGCCACGCGTGGTCGTTCATGTCCTTGATGAGGGCATACTCGATCGACACGCGCCGACCGGTCGTCTCGTAGTAGCGGTATGCCGCATCGAGCGCCTCATCGACCGTCCACCGGGTGTTGATCGGGACCAGCTCGTTGCGCAGTTCGTCGTCCGGTGCGTGCAGCGACAACGCCAGCGTGACCGGAATCCCCTCTGCGGCGAGCTTGTCGATCGCCGGGACCAGACCCACGGTCGACATGGTCACGTGCCGGGCCGACATACCGAGGCCGGCCGGCGCCGGGTCGACGAGACGATGTATGGCGTTGACGGCCTGCCGGTAGTTGGCCAGCGCCTCTCCCATGCCCATGAAGACCACGTTGGACACCCGCAGCGGCGCCTCCCGGGACTCCTGTCGTGACTGCTCGTCGCCACCGGCGACGGCACCGGCGCGCAGCATCCGGGCACCGGCCACGACCTGCTCGACGATCTCGGCGGTCGTCAGGTTGCGGGTCAGGCCCTCCTGGCCGGTGGCGCAGAACGGGCAGTTCATCCCGCACCCGGCCTGGCTGGAGATGCACATCGTCACCCGGCCCGGGTAACGCATCAGCACCGACTCCACCAGCGCACCGTCGAACAGCCGCCACACCTGTTTGACGGTGCGACCGTCGTCGGCGGTGAGCGAACGGACCGGCGTCAGCAGCGTGGGGAGCATCGCCTCGACCAGGTCGGCGCGGCCCGCCGCGGGCAGGTCGGTCATCTGCGCCGGGTCGCTGACGAAGTGCTCGAAGTAGTGCGTCGACAGTTGCTTGGCGCGGAACCCCTTGTGTCCCAGCGATTCGACTGCCTCCTTGCGGCCCGCCTCGTCGAAATCGGCCAGGTGCTGCGGCGGTTTGCCACGGCGCGGCGCGGTGAAGGTCAGTTGACCGGGCACCGGCTTGCGGGTGCTCGGGGTGGGCAGGTCGGTCATGTCAGGTCACATCACTTCACGGCGACGAGAGGGGTCAACACGGCCCAGGCGACCGGAACGACGACCAGCAGGGAGTCCAGCCGGTCCATCAGGCCGCCGTGGCCGGGGATCAGATTGCTCATGTCCTTGATGCCGAGGTCGCGCTTGATCATCGACTCGCACAGGTCGCCGACGGTCGCCGCAACCACCGCGAGCGCACCCAGCAGCGCGCCGACCCACCACCGTCCGTCCAGGATCAGCGCCACACCCAGGCTGCCACCCACCACGCACGCGGTCACCGAACCGGCGAAACCCTCCCAGGACTTCTTCGGTGAGACGCTCGGTGCCATCGGGTGTTTTCCGGCGACCACCCCGACGATGTAGCCGCCGATGTCACTGCAGATGGTCACCAGGATGAAGACGACGATGCGCTGGGGCCCGTCGTCCGGCGCCAGCAGCAGCATCGCGAAGCCGACGAGCGCGGGCACGTAGAGCGTCACCAGGGCACCGCCGGCGATGTCACGCGGCATGCCGTCGACGTGGCCCAGCGCCCGCCATACGACGATGACCAGGACGGCCACGACGGCGGCGAACGCGAGCGCGGTGGCGCCCCACAGGTAGGCGACCAGCGGCACCACCGCTGCCGCGACGAGCGTGGGGATCACCGGCGGGTGCAGCTCACCGTGCGCCATCGCGCGCAGCATCTCCATGCAACCGATGACCGCGGCGGCCATCGCGACGCCGACGAAGATCTCCTTCTGGACGAAGAGGCTGAGCACCACGATGAGCCCGAGCAGCACACCGACCCCGATCGCGGCGTAGAGGTTGCGGCCGGCGCGCGGGGTCGGGTTGTGGGCGGCGGGGGTGCCGGCGGCCGGTGTGGGCTCGCTGCGCGCTTCCCGGGCAGCCCGGCGTGAACTGGGCTCAGACATCTCGTGTGCTCTCGTGGGGACGAGCGACCTCAGACCTCGAGGAGCTCGGCCTCCTTGCCCTTCAGCAGCTCGTCGACGGCGTCGACGTGCTTCTTGGTCGTCGACTCCAGCTCCTTCTCGTGACGGGAGCCCTCGTCCTCGCCGATGTCGCCGTCCTTGACCGCGCGGTCGATGTCCTCCTTGGCCTTGCGGCGGACGTTGCGGATCGACACCTTGGCGTCCTCGCCCTTGGTCCGGGCGAGCTTGATGTAGTCGCGGCGGCGCTCCTCGGTCAGCGCCGGCAGCACGATCCGGATGACGTTGCCGTCGTTACTGGGGTTGACGCCCAGGTCGCTCTCGCGCAGCGCCTTCTCGATGCCGGTCATGGCGCCCTTGTCGAACGGGGTGATCAGCACGGTGCGTGCCTCGGGCGTCTGGAAGGACGCCAGCTGCTGCAGCGGGGTCGGCGCACCGTAGTAGTCGACGGTCAGCTTGTTGAACATCGCGGCGTTGGCGCGGCCGGTGCGGATGGAGGCGAAGTCCTCCTTGGCGACCTCGATCGCCTTCTCCATCTTCTCCTCGGCCTCGAGCAGGCTGTCGTCGATGCTGCCGTCCATGGTGGGTGACCTCTTCTGGGAGTCAGTGAAACGAGTGAATGGGTATGTCGTGCCGAGTCTATTCAGGCACTGACCAGTGTCCCGATCTTCTCACCCTGCAGCGCGCGGGTGATGTTGCCCGGGCCCTCCATGCCGAAGACGCGCATCGGCAGATCGTTGTCCATGCAGAGGCTGAAGGCGGCGGCGTCGACGATCCGCAGGTTCTTGGCCAGGGCGTCGGAATAGGTCACGCTCTCCAGCTTGGTGGCGGTCGGGTCTACCTTCGGGTCGGCCGTGTAGACGCCGTCCACGCCGTTCTTGGCGATGAGCACCATGTCGCAGCGGATCTCCAGGGCGCGCTGGGCGCTGACGGTGTCGGTGGAGAAGAACGGCATACCGGCGCCGGCGCCGAAGATGACGACCCGGCCCTTCTCCAGGTGCCGCATCGCCCGGCGTGGGATGTAGGGCTCGGCGACCTGGCCCATGGTGATGGCGGTCTGCACGCGGGTGTCGATGTCCTCCTTCTCCAGGAAGTCCTGCAGCGCCAGGCAGTTCATGACCGTGCCGAGCATGCCCATGTAGTCGGCGCGGGTGCGGTCCATGCCACGCTGCTGCAGCTCGGCACCGCGGAAGAAGTTGCCGCCGCCGACCACGATCGCGATCTGCACACCGCTGCGGGCGGCGGCCGCGATCTGCTCGGCGACACCGCGGACCACCTCGGGGTCCAGTCCGATCTTGCCGCCACCGAAGACTTCTCCGGAGAGTTTGAGCAGGACCCGCTGCGGGGCTTCGGAGTGGACGGACGGGTCGGTCATCGGCGCAGCCTCCGGGCAGAACAGGTGTAGCGGTCGATAGATCCTGCCACAGAACCACCGTCCGCCTGATGACCGGGCAGTCCCCGTGGGACCCATCGGACACGTTGGGGATACATACTGGCTGGAATGTCTGCGAATACCCAGACCGAACTCTCCCGCCAAGGCGCAGCCGACAACGAGGACCGCAAGCTGCGCAAAGAACTGGGCCTGTGGTCGTTGATGGCGGCCGGTGTCGGCAGCGTCATCGGCTCCGGCTGGCTCTTCTCCTCCATGTATGCCGCCCAGACCGCCGGTCCGGCCGCGATCATCGCCTGGGTCATCGCCGGGGCGCTGATGCTGATGATCGCCCTGGTCTTCGCCGAACTGGGCATGGTCCGCCCCGAGTCCGGCGGCCTGGTGCGCTACCCGCTCTACTCCAACGGCCGGCTGGCGGCGAGCATCGTCGGCTGGGCGATGTGGCTGGCGTATGTCGCCAACCCGCCCAGTGAAGCGGCCGCCGTGGTGCAGTACGCCTCCAAGTGGTGGCACGGCGTGTACGACTCCGGCGCGGGCGAACTCACCACTCTCGGCACGCTCGTCGCGGTGCTGCTGATGGCACTGTTCGTCGTGGTCAACTACTTCGGCGTCAAGTGGTTCGCCCGCTCCAACAACATCGTCACCGCCGTCAAGATCTGCATCCCGATCATCACCGTGTTGCTGTTGCTCGCCAGCGGGTTCGGTGCCAGCAGCAAGGCCGGCGGTCTCTCGCACAACGTGTCCGCGCACGGCTTCGCGCCATACGGCATCAGTGCGGCGTTCAGCGCCATCGCCTCCGGCGGCCTCGTCTTCGCCTACACCGGCTTCCGCAACGTCATCGAACTGTCCGGTGAGGCCGCCAACGCCCGGCGCGACATACCGCGAGCGATGGTGGTGACGATCTTCTTCAGCGTGCTGCTCTACCTCGGCCTGCAGATCGGCTACCTGGGCTCCCTGCCCGGTGGCGAACTCGCCGCGGCCGGCGGGTGGCACGGCGTCAACCTGGACTCGCCGTTCGCCGACTTGGCGAAGATGCTCGGTTTCACCTGGCTGTCCTGGCTGCTGGTGGCCGACTCCTCGATCTCGCCCTCCGGCTCGGGCATCGTCTTCACCGCGGCGAACGCGCGTAACGTCTTCGGCCTGGCCAAGAACGGCTTCTTCCCGCGCGCCGTGATGAAGGTCAGCGACAAGACCGGTGTGCCGGTCATCGCGATGTTCGTCAACTTCGTGCTCGGTGCCGCAATGATGGTGCTGCTGCCCAGCTGGCACGACATCGTGGTCGTCCTCAGTGCGCTGGTGGCGATGACCTTCTCGATCGGGTCCGTGTCGTTGCTGGTCTTCCGCAACGTCGACCTCGGCGGTCGCGCCCAACGGCTGCGCGGCATGCGGGTCGTCGCGCCGTTGGCCTTCATGATCGCTGGTGATCCTGTGGACCGCGTGGGACACCCTGCTGAAGACGTTGGTCCCGATCGCCATCGGCCTCGTGTGGTTCGCGGTGTCCTTCGTGCGCGGCCAGCGCGATCCCGGCGATGTCAGCGGCGGCATCTGGCTGGTGGTCTACCTGGTGCTGACCTACGGCATCGCGGCCATCGGCAACTACGGCGGCACCGGCACGATCGCGCAACCGTGGGACTCGGTGCTGGTGGCTGCCGGGTCGCTGGTCCTCTACGGGTGGGGCGTGCGCGCGGGCACCGCCTACCTGCGGGGTCATGACCGGCTGCTGTCGGTGCTCAAGAGCCGCGCGGGTGACGACACCGACATACTCGCCACGGTGGACCCGCAGACCCGGTGATCCACCACCCCGACGCACCCGAGGGAGCAACCTGCCCGTGCACGACCGTCGCAGCCTGATCGAAGACCGCATCACCCGCGTGCTCACCGAACGGCTGCGCCCGGCCGTGCACCGGCCGGTGGCCGACCTCACGGTCGGCGCCTGGCACGTCGGCGGAGGCCGGGGCGAGCCGGTCGCCCCGGCGCAGGCGCTGCGAGCGCACTACGAGGCCTTCCCGATCGGTGCCGCGTGGGGACCGGCCTGGGGCACCACGTGGTTCCACCTGACGGGGACGGTGCCACCCGCGGACGACGCGGGACCGCACGAGGTCGTGGTCGACCTCGGTTGGGCGCCGCACTCGTCCGGCTTCCAGGCCGAGGGGCTCGCCTATCGCCCGGACGGCAGCGTCGTGAAGGGCCTCAACCCGATGAACGGCTGGATCCCGGTCGAACCGGGCAACACCATCGATCTGTATGTCGAAGCGGCCGCCAATCCCCTGCTGCTGCAAGCGCATCCGTTCCTGCCGACCGAGCTCGGCGAGAAGTCCTCGGCCGGTGACCGGCCCCTCTACCGGCTGGCGCGGGCACAGCTGTGCGTGCGGGACACCGCGGTCTGGGAGCTGGTGGCCGACCTCGACGTGCTGGACGGCCTGATGCGGGAGCTGCCCGCCCAGGACGGCCGGCGGACCGAACTGCTGCTCGGGATGGGTCGCGCGCTGGATCGGCTCGACCTGGCCGACGTGTCCGGCACGGCCGGCGCGGCGGCGACGGAACTGGCCCCGTTGCTGGCCCGGCGGGCCGGCGGCACCGGCCACCGGATCAGCGCGGTGGGTCACGCGCACATCGACTCCGCCTGGCTGTGGCCGGTGCGGGAGACGGTCCGGAAGGTGGCCCGCACCGTCGCCAACGTCACCCACCTGCTGGACGAGCACCCGCAGCTGGTCTACGCGATGTCCAGCGCGCAGCAGTACGAGTGGCTCGAGGAGCACCGGCCGGAGGTCTTCGAGCGCCTGGCACAGCACGTGGCGGCCGGCCGCTTCGTGCCGACCGGTGGCATGTGGGTGGAGTCCGACACCAACATGGTCGGCGGTGAGGCGATGGTCCGGCAGTTCCTGCTGGGACAGCGCTACTTCCGGGAGAAGTTCGGCATCACCTGCCGCGAGGTCTGGCTGCCGGATTCGTTCGGTTACTCCGCCGCACTGCCGCAGATCGTCCGGCAGGCCGGCTGCCCGCACTTCCTGACCCAGAAGATCAGCTGGAACCAGCAGAACGTCTTCCCGCACCACACCTTCCGCTGGGAAGGCATCGACGGCACCCGGGTGTTCACCCACTTCCCGCCGGTCGACACCTACACGGCCGAGCTGACCGGACGTGAACTCGCCCACGCGGCAACGAATTTCCGTGACAAGGGCGCGACGGACGTCTCACTGGTGCCGTTCGGGTACGGCGATGGCGGTGGCGGCCCGACCCGCGAGATGCTGCAGCGCGCGGCACGCACCGGGGACCTGGCCGGATCGCCGCGGGTCACCATCGAGGCGCCCGCCGATTTCTTCGCCCGGGCCGAGGCCGACTACCCCGACGCGCCGGTCTGGGTCGGTGAGCTCTACCTGGAGCTGCACCGCGGCACCTACACCAGTCAGGCCCGCACCAAGGAGGGCAACCGGCGTTGCGAGCACCTGCTGCGTGAGGCGGAGCTGTGGGCCACCACCGCTGCGGTGCGCGGACTGGCGGACTACCCGGTGGAGCAGCTCGGCAGGTTGTGGAAGGTCGTGCTGCTGCAGCAGTTTCACGACATCCTGCCGGGCAGTTCCATCGCCTGGGTGCACCGGGAGGCGGCCGACAACTACGCCGCCGCCGAGGCCGAGCTCGAGGAGCTGATCACCGGCCGACTGGCATTGCTGGCGGGCCACGGTGACGACGAGATCGTCGTGAACGCAACGCCTTTCGAGGTCTCCGGGGTGCCACCTCTGGGTGCCGCGACCGTGCCGGCCGCGGGGACGGCCGTGGGGACGGCCGCGGACCGGGCGGTCCGGGTGGAGCGTGCCGGTGGCACGCTGGTGTTGACCAGCGATGTGTTGCAGGTGACGATCGACGAGCGCGGATTGGTGACCGCCCTCGTCGATCTGGCCGGCGGTCGGGACGTCATACCGGAGGGCACGGCGGCGAATCTGCTGCAGCTGCACCAGGATTTCCCGAACAAGTGGGATGCGTGGGATCTCGACGAGTTCTACCGCAACACGGTGCGGGACCTGACCGACGTGGACGATCTGCAGGTCGCCGTGGACGCCGACGGTGCGGCGGTGGTGACGGTGCGTCGCGTCTTCGGCGCCTCGACCGCGACCCAGACGATGACGCTGCGTCCCGGTGCCCGCCAGCTCGATTGCGCCATCGAGGTGGAGTGGCACGAGCGGGAGACGGTGCTCAAGGTGGGGTTGCCGGTGGACGTGCACGCCACCGAGGCGGCATACGAGACACAGTTCGGGCACCTGCGGCGTCCGACGCACACCAACACCAGTTGGGACGCGGCCCGGTTCGAGGTGTGCGCGCACCGCTTCGTGCACCTGGCGGAGCCGGGGTTCGGTGTGGCCGTGGTCAACTCGGCGACCTACGGCCACGAGGTGACCCGGCACGAGTCGCCGGGCGGCGGCACCTTCTCGACGGTGCGGTTGTCCCTGCTGCGGGCACCGCGCTTCCCCGACCCGCAGACCGACCAGGGACGGCACCGTCGGCGTTATGCGCTCGTCGTGGCCCCCGACGTGCTGGACGCGGTGCGGGCCGGGTACCGGATCAATCTGCCCGAGCGCCGGATCACCGGCGCACCCGTCGAGCCGCTGGTGCTGCTCGGTGGCGGCACCGCCGCGGTGGAGGCCGTCAAGCCGGCCGAGGACGGATCGGGCGATGTGATCGTCCGGCTCTACGAACCGCGCGGCGCACGCACCGCGGTCACCATCCAGCCCACCTTCGCGGTCCGTGAGGTGGTGCAGGTGGATCTCCTGGAGGATCAGGTCGAGCCCGACGGGCTCGACACGCGCGACGGCTCGATCACCGTCCGGCTGCGGCCCTTCCAGCTGCTCAGCCTCCGGTTGCGGCGCTGACACGCGCGAACGGGTGGCCGGCGCAGCGCCGGCCACCCGTTCGGGTGCTCTGCCCGGTTGCGGTCAGCTCTCGCTCGAGGCGTTCATGCCCTGCTCGATCGCGCCCATCACCGAGTCGTCGGCGAGCGTGGTCACGTCACCGACCTCGCGGTGCTCGGCCACGTCACGCAGCAGCCGCCGCATGATCTTGCCCGAGCGGGTCTTGGGCAGCTCGGACACGACCAGGATGCTGCGCGGGCGGGCGATCGCGCCGATCTCGGAGGAGACGTGCTTGCGCAGCTCGTTCACCACGTCGTCTCCCCCGCCGTTGGCGCTGGCACGCAGGATGACGAACGCGACGACCGCCTGACCGGTGGTCACGTCGGACGCACCGACGACCGCTGCCTCGGCGACCTTCGGGTGCGACACCAGCGCGGATTCGATCTCGGTGGTCGACAGCCGGTGACCCGAGACGTTCATGACGTCGTCGACGCGGCCGAGCACCCAGATGTCGCCGTCCTCGTCCTTCTTCGCACCGTCACCGGCGAAGTAGACGCCCTGGAAACGGGACCAGTAGGTGTCGATGTAGCGCTGGTCGTCGCCCCAGACGGTCCGCAGCATCGCCGGCCACGGCTCCCTGAGCACCAGGTAGCCGCCCGAGCCGTCCGGCACCGACTGGCCGGCGTCGTCGACCACGTCGGCGACGACTCCGGGCAGTGCCTTCATCGCCGAGCCGGGCTTGCCGCTGGTCACGCCCGGCAGCGGGCTGATCATGATCATGCCGGTCTCGGTCTGCCACCAGGTGTCGACCACCGGGGTGCGGTCGGCGCCGATGACCTCGCGGTACCAGATGTAGGCCTCCGGGTTGATCGGCTCGCCGACCGAGCCCAGGATGCGCAGCGAGGACATGTCGTGCTTGTCCGGCACCTCG
>NZ_JBQCGS010000055.1:0-6957 GCF_051955415.1 Flexivirga sp. | reverse complement strand
TCAACCGGTCGTTCGGGGCCCACTGCCACCCCGCGCGGGGAATTCGTCCGTGTTGCGTTCGGTTCGGGTGGGACCCCCCGCATTTTGGGGTGCCCGACCCGGGGCTCTGCTGCGACCGGGGTCAGCGCCCCGACCGGCCGTGCTGGAAGCGGTCCCGGCCCCCGTGGTGACCGCCGCGGCCACCTCGGTAGCCGTCGCGTCCGCCGCGCTCGCCGTACCGGCCCCGGCCACCCTGCCGGCCGCCGCGGTCGCCGTACGAACGGCCACCACGGGCCGGACGGGGCGGGGTGATCAGCCGCTGCAGGTCACTCTCGGAGATCGGCGCGCCGTCGGGGGTGCTGCCGCCGGCGGCGCGGATCACGTCGTCGCCCGGACGGGCGCTCTGCAACTCGGTGTCGACGCCCGCGGCGTCGAGCAGCCGCTGCATCGTCCGGCGCTGGTGCGGCAGTGCCAGGGTCACGACGGTGCCCTTCTCGCCCGCTCGCGCGGTGCGTCCGGCACGGTGCAGCTAGTCCTTGTGATCCGCCGGCGGGTCGACCTGCAGCACGACACCGACGTCGTCCACGTGGATGCCGCGTGCCGCGACGTCGGTCGCCACCAGCACCGGGACCTTGCCGTCCTTGAAGGCCGCCAGCACCTTGTTGCGCTGTCCCTGGCTCAGGCCACCGTGCAACGACGCGGCGAGAACGCCCTGGTCGCGCAACTCGCCGGCGACCCGGTCGGCGCCCAGCTTGGTGCGCACGAACACGACGGTGCGGCCCGGCCGATTGGCGACCTCCGCCGTCACGGTCTTCTTGTGGCGCGGCTCGATGAGCAGCGCGTGGTGGTCCATCGTCGCGACCGAGGCGGTGCCGTCATCGGTGGCGTGCTCGACCGGGTCGGTCAGGTAGCGCTCGACGACGGTGTCGATGCCGCGGTCGAGGGTCGCCGAGAAGAGCAACCGCTGACCGTCACCCGGCACCTGGTCCAGGATCTGCTCGATGGCCTCCAGGAAGCCCATCTCGGCCATGTGGTCGGCCTCGTCGAGCACGGCGATCTCCACCCGGGACAGGTCGGCGGCCCCCCGCTCCATCAGGTCGATCAACCGGCCGGGAGTGGCGATCAACAGGTCGACACCACGCTCGAGCGCGGACAACTGGGGCTCGTACGGCATACCGCCGGCGACCAGCTTGTGGCGCAGGCCGATGACGTGCACCAGTGGCTGCAGCGCATCGCTGACCTGCATCGCCAGCTCACGGGTCGGCACCAGGACGATCGCGCGCGGCTGACCGGAGCGTGCCTTGCCGCCCTGCGCGAGGCGGGTCAGCAGCGGCAGCCCGAAGGACAGCGTCTTGCCGGAGCCGGTGCGCCCGCGACCGAGCACGTCCCGGCCGGCGAGTGCGTCCGGGATCGTGGCTTGCTGGATCGGGAACGGCGTCGTGATGCCGTCGCGTGCGAGCCGCTCGACGAGGGTCTCGGGGAGCCCGAGGTCGGCGAAACCGTTGCCCTCCAAGGAGACCGGCGCAGCGGGCTGCGGTGCGCGATCCACCGTCATCCGGTCGCTGTGACGGTCGTCGCGACGCGGTCGGTCCGCACGGTAGGGGCGTTCCTCGCGCTGGGGACGCTCGTCGCGCCGGGGCCGGTCGAACGAGCGACGCTGCCGGTCCTCGTAGCGGTTGTCGCGGAAGTTGTCGCCCGGGTAACTGCGGCGGCTCGGGCGGTCGTCGCGCCGGTCGTAGCCGCGTCGGTCGTCGCGCCGGTCGTCACGGCGGTCGTAGCCGCGTCGGTCGTCACGGCGGTCATCACGGCGGTCGTCGCCGCCACGCCGGTCGTCACGACGGTCGTAGCCGCCACGCCGGTCGTCACGGTCGCGCCGCGGGCCGCGCTGCTCGTCGTAGCGCCGGGGGCCGTCAGACCGGTTGCCGTAGGAACGCTCCGACCGGTCGCGCCGCTCGTAGCGGTCTCCTCCCCGAGCACCCGTTGCCCGAGCGTCGTCGCGCCGATTGCTCCGGTTCTCAGAGCGATTCGGACCCTCGGCGCGGTCGCGGCGGGGACGGCGGTCCGTCTCCTCACCGCGTTGCTTGCGGGCGCTCGAGCGCTTCACCTCGAGCTTCTGGGCACGGGTCCACCGCGCCTTCTTGCCGTCCATAGACTTCTTGGGCATGCGTCATTCCTCTGCATGTTTGCCTGGTGCAGCTGCTGAGCGCACCTCGCGAGGGTCGGGCACGACGGATCGTCCGCATCCAGCCGGTGAACGGCCGGCGGTTGTCGCTGCTCGAGAGTCCTCGGCGCCGGAAAGATCTCGGCGCTCACAAAAGAGGTCAGCAATGAACGCAAGATCGCGTGATAACCACCCCAAGGTAGCCGACCGGTGCGGCCGGCAGCAAAACGAAACGGCCCCGCGACGTGGTGACGTTCGTCGCATCACCGCTCGGAACGTGCTGCGCTCCGGGCGGCTCAGACCTTTTCGTCGGCCTCGTCCGACCGGACCGCGTCCGCAACCGCCTTGGCGACGACCTTGGAGACGTCGGGCTGGAACACGCTCGGGATGATGTATGCCGGGTTGAGTTCCTCGGGCTTGACCACGTCGGCCAGTGCGTATGCCGCAGCCAGCATGACGTCCATCGTGACGCTGCGTGCCGCCGCGTCGAGCAGACCGCGGAAGACGCCGGGGAAGACCAGGACGTTGTTGATCTGGTTCGCGAAGTCGCTGCGACCGGTGGCGACCACGGTCGCGTGCTCCGCCGCTGCGGTCGGGTCGACCTCGGGCTCGGGGTTGGCCAGCGCGAAGACGATCGCGTCGTCCGCCATACCGGCGATGTCCTCACCGTTCAACAGGTTCGGCGCGGACACCCCGATGAACACGTCGGCTCCGCGGACCGCGTCCTTCAACGTGCCGGTGAGTCGGTCGGGGTTGGTCGACGCCGCGAGCTTGGCCAGGTCACTGCCCGGAGCCGCCTTGATGTCGGCCCGCTCCGGCTCGACGACACCGTTGATGTCGGACAGCACGATGTCCTTGGCGCCGGCAGCCATGAGCAGCAACGCGATCGCCGTGCCGGCCGCACCGGCGCCGGACTGCACGATGCGGACGTCGGACAGTTCCTTGCCGACCACGCGCAACGCGTTGCGCAGCGCGGCCAGCACCACGATGGCGGTGCCGTGCTGGTCGTCGTGGAAGACCGGGATGTCCAACTCGTCACGCAGCCGCCGCTCGATCTCGAAGCAGCGCGGCGCCGAGATGTCCTCCAGGTTGATGCCGGCGAACTCCGGCGCGACGGCCTTGACCGTGCGGATGATCTCCTCGGTGTCCTTGGTGTCCAGGCACAGCGGGAATGCGTCGATGTCGGCGAACCGCTTGAACAGCGCCGCCTTGCCCTCCATCACCGGCAGCGCCGCGAGCGGACCGATGTCCCCGAGCCCGAGCACTGCGGTGCCGTCCGTGACCACCGCGACGGTGTTGCGCTTGATCGTCAATCGCCTTGCGTCCTCGGGATTCTCGGCGATGTCGAGGCAGACCCGCGCAACACCCGGGGTGTAGACCATGGACAGGTCGTCGCGGTTGCGGATCGGGACCTTGGACTCGATCTTGAGCTTGCCGCCGAGGTGCGCCAGGAAGGTGCGGTCACTGACCTTGTGGATCTCCACACCCTCGACCGCGCGCATCGCCGCGACCAGCTCGGCGGCGTGGTCCGCGTCGCGCGCGGCGGCAGTGACGTCGATGGTCATCCGCGCGTTGTCGGAGTGGTTGATGTCCAGCGCGGTCACCAGTCCCCCGTTGCGCTCCACCGCGCCGGTGAGCTCGCTCACGGCGGTGGCCCGGCCGGGCAGGTCGACGCGGACGGTGATCGAGTTGGACACAGAGGGCAGCGCAGTCATGCGGGCATCATTTCAGGCCGCTGATCACGGCGGCGACCTGGTCCTTCGCGTCACCGAAGAGCATCCCGGTGTTGTCCCGGTGGAAGAGCGGATTGGGGACACCGGCATACCCCGATGCCATCGATCGCTTGAGGACCACGACGTCCGCGGCCTCCCACACGCGCAGCACCGGCATCCCGGCGATGGGCGACCCGGGATCCTCGGCGGCCGCCGGGTTGACGGTGTCGTTGGCACCGATGACCAGCACGACGTCGGTGTCTCCGAACTCGTCGTTGATCTCGTCCATCTCCAGCACGATGTCGTAGGGCACCTTCGCCTCCGCCAGCAGCACGTTCATGTGCCCCGGCAGCCGCCCGGCCACCGGATGTATGGCGAACCGCACCTGTTTGCCGCTGTCCCGCAGCGTGCCGGTGAGGTCGGCGACGGCGTACTGCGCCTGCGCCACCGCCATCCCGTAGCCGGGCGCGATCACGACCGACGTCGCCGCGGACAGCAGGTCGGTCACCTCCGCCACGGTGGTTTCCCGGTGACCGCCCAGGTCCGCGTCGTTCGCCGGGCCCGCTTCGATGCCGAAGCCGCCGGCGATCACCGACAGGAACGACCGATTCATCGCCCGGCACATGATGTAGGACAGGTAGGCACCGGAGGACCCGACGAGCGCACCGGTGACGATCAGCAGGTCGTTCTCCAGCAGGAAACCGGATGCGGCGGCCGCCCAGCCGGAGTAGCTGTTCAGCATCGACACCACCACCGGCATGTCTCCGCCGCCGATGGAGGCGACCAGGTGCAGGCCGAGTGCCAGCGCGAGCACGGTGACCACGACCAGCAGCCACAGCTGCGGTTGTATGACGAACCACCCGGTCAGCGCGACGAAGACGGCCAGCGCGCCCAGATTGAGCAGGTTCTTGCCCGGGAGCACCAGCGGCCGGGACTGCATCCGCGCCGACAGTTTGAGGAACGCGATGATCGAACCGGTGAAGGTGACCGCACCGACGAAGACCCCGATGAACACCTCGGCGTGGTGGATGCCCAACGTGGACAGCGACTCCAGGTGGCGTGCTTCCGATCCGCGCGGGTCGTGCTCGACCTGCAGGTAGCCGTTCCAGCCGACCAGGACGGCCGCGAGGCCGACGAAAGAGTGCAGCAGCGCGATCAGCTCCGGCATGCCGGTCATCTCGACCACCCGGGCGCGCCACAACCCGATGGCGCCACCGATGACCATCGCCACGATCAGCAGCGCCAGGCCGGAGCCCTGGATGTCCCGGTCGACGGCGAGCGCGATGGTGGCGCCGAGCGCCAGCGCCATACCGGCGATGCCGTAGGTGTTGCCGGCTCTGGCGGTCTCGTGCTTGGACAACCCGTCGAGGGCGAGGATGAACAGCAGGGCGGCGACGATGTATGCCGCAGACGCGGCGGAAGCAACGGTGATCATGATCGCGCGAACATTCCGAGCATGCGGCGGGTGACCGCGAAGCCGCCGAAGATGTTGATCGACGCGACCAGGATCGCCATGCACGAGATCACCGTGATCGCCGAGCCGTGCTGCCCGATCTGCACCAGGGCGCCCACCACGATGATCCCGGAGATCGCATTGGTCACCGACATCAGCGGTGTGTGCAGCGCGTGGTGCACGTTGCGGATCACGTAGTAGCCGATCACGATCGCGAGCGCGAAGACGGTCAGGTGCACCGTCAGGGCGGCCGGTGAGATCGCCAGCAGGACGAACAGCACGACCGCAGCGCCGAGCACGCCGCCCATGCGGCGGGCCGGCGAGACGGGTTGCCGCTCCGGCTCGGGTGGTCGCGGCGGCGCGGCGGCCGGCGGCGGTGAGGGTGCGGCGGACACCGGCACGGCGGGTGGCGGCCAGCGCGACTCGCCGTCGCGGACGACCAGCAGGGAGCGCTGCACCACGTCGGCCTCGTCGAGCACCAACTGCCCGTCCTTGCCCGGGGTGAGCAGTTTCATCAGGTTGACCAGGTTGGTGCCGTAGAGCTGGGACGCCTGCGCCGGCAGACGGCCGGCCAGATCGGTGTAACCGATGATGGTCACGCCGTTGCCGGTCCGCACCACCTCACCCGCGACGGAGCCCTCCACGTTGCCGCCGTTCGCGGCTGCCATGTCGACGACGACGCTGCCCGGCCGCATGCTGGCGACCATGTCGGCGCTGATCAGCCGGGGTGCCGGTCGTCCCGGGATCAGTGCGGTGGTGATGACGATGTCTACGTCCTGCGTCTGTGCGGCATACAACTGCGCTTCGCGAGCCTGGTAGTCCTGCCCCATCTCCTGTGCGTAGCCGGTCGCCGACACCTCGGCGCCCGGGTCCTCGATCGACAGGTATTCGCCGCCGAGGGACCTGACCTGGTCGGCGACCTCCGGGCGCGGGTCGGTGGCCCGCACCACCGCACCCAGCGACACGGCGGTTCCGATGGCCGCCAGGCCGGCGACACCCGCACCGCACACCAGCACTTTCGCCGGGGGGACTTTGCCTGCCGCGGTGACCTGACCGGTGAAGAACCGGCCGAACGTGTGCGCGGCCTCCACGACCGCCCGGTAACCCGCGATGTTGGCCATCGAGGACAGCACGTCCAGGGACTGTGCGCGGGAGATGCGCGGCGCCGCATCGAGCGCGAGCGCGGTGATCGGCCGCCGGGACAGGTCCGCGACCAGCTCCGGACGGATGCGCGGCGCGAGGATGCCGACGACCGTGGCGCCGGGACGCAGCCGGTCCAACTGTGCGGCGCTGAGCGCGTCGACGCCGAGGACGATGTCGGCGTCGAGGGCATCGCCCAGCGCGGCACCGGCGGCGGCATACGCCTCGTCGGCGAAGCCGGCACGTTCCCCGGCGCCGGGATCGACCACGACGGCATACCCGAGCTTGCGCAGTTGTCCCACGGTGGCCGGCGTCGCCGCGACACGCGCCTCCCCCGCCGCGGCCTCCGTGACAACTCCGATCCGCATGGGGACCCTCTCGCTCGGTTGTCGTCATCGTAGGGTCCGGACCGACCCCCGGAGGAGAAACGAGAACACCGCAGCCGGACCAGGAAACCGCTGCGGTGTGGGGTGATGTTGGGTCTCGCGTGGTGGTGGCGGGAATCGAACCCG
>NZ_JBQCGS010000054.1:0-35818 GCF_051955415.1 Flexivirga sp. | reverse complement strand
AGGTTGGGGGCCCCGCTTCTCTCGTGGCGGGTTGTGTATGACGGCGGATGGGGTGGGCCCGGAGAATCTCGCACCCACCCCTTCCGCTCGAGGTGCTGCTGGCTGGTGCTCGGAGGCTACCTGCTCAGGCCTCGGTGCTGTCGGCAAGCACGATGTTGACGGTCTTGCGGCCGCGCTTGGCGCCGAACTCGACCGCGCCCGCGCGCAGCGCGAAGAGCGTGTCGTCCTTGCCACGGCCCACGCCCTCGCCGGGGTGGAAGTGCGTGCCGCGCTGGCGGACGATGATCTCGCCAGCGTTGACGACCTGGCCGCCGAAGCGCTTGACGCCGAGTCGCTGGGAGTTGGAGTCCCGACCGTTGCGGGTCGAGGACGCACCCTTCTTGTGTGCCATTTGCTAAGCCCTTACTTGAGAAATGAGTTCAGGAACGAAGATCGGGGTCCCCGCGAAGTATTCGCAGGAGCGAAGCGGGGGAGAAACTTCGTGGGGTGATCAAGCCTCGATGGCGGTGACCTTGACCTGGGTCAGCGGCTGACGGTGGCCCTGGCGCTTGCGGTAGCCGGTCTTGTTCTTGTACTTCACGATGGTGATCTTCGGGCCCTTGGCGGCCTTCATCACCTCGGCCTTGACGGTGACCTTGGCCAGCTTGGCGGCGTCGGTCGTCACGGTGCTGCCGTCCACCAGCAGCAGCGGCTTGAGCTCGATGCTCTCGCCGGCCTTGGTGGTGACCTTGTCAATGGTCAGGACGTCGCCCACGGAGACCTTCTCCTGGCGACCGCCTGCGCGAACAATCGCGTACACGTCGGAACTCTCTTTCGTCATGGATGCGCACTTGTCAGGGACCGGCAGGCAGCTACCCCGGGAGAACCGGGACGCCCGCGCGGTGGGCACACCGAGGCACGAGTTTACGGGCCGGGCCGGTGATGCTCCAAATCGTCGGATCGGGCAGCGGCCGGGTGACCCGGCTCACGCCCCGGACCGGGGTGACTGCAGGTAAGCGTCAACCGGTCTCATTCGGCGTCGGCGGCCGGCGGGCCCGCGGGAGCGACCACCCGGGCTCGCTTCCTGCGTTGCGGCTTGACCGGTTCGGGCGGGGTCGCCACTGGCGCGGACACGGTGTCGGACGCTGCGGTGGCGGCCGGTGCTGCGTCGGCCGCCGCCACTGTCGCGGTGGGTGACACCGCCGGCGCCTCGACGTGCTGTGCGGCACCCGCCGCGGAAGTCGCCCGGCGGCGGGCCCGCCCGGTGATCCGGCGGACCGGTGCCGCGGCGTCGGTGGCCTCGCCGTGTTCGGGGGCGGACGGTGCCGGCGCCTGCGGTGTCTCGGCCGTCGGCGTGGCCGACCGCTGTGAGCCGGCGCGACCGGTCACCGCGGGAGCGGTGCCCGTCGTCGGCTGCTCCGCGGACTGCTCGGCCACATCCTGCTCGGCCGCCTTGCGGGCGCGCTTCTTGCCGCCGCGCGCCTTCTTGGCCGGCTTGCCGGCCTCATCGGCCGGCCCGGTGTGCTCGCCCGTGTCGACGATCGCGCCTGCCTCGCCGGCCGGTGCCGCAGCGTCCTGCATGTCCTGGGCGGCCTGCAGGTCATGGGTGTCGTGGGTGTCATGGGTGTCATGGGTGTCATGGCCGGCCGGTGCGCCGTGGTCCTCCGACTTCGCGCCCGACTGCGCAGCGGCATGGGCTGCAGCGGCGATCTGTGCGGCGGTCGGTCCGGACGGCTTCGCCGGCTCCTCGGCCTGCTTCTTGGCCTTCCCCTTGCGGGACTTGCCGTTGCCGCCGCCGGAACTGCCGGACGGCTTGTCGACCGGGTCGGCGTGCACGATGATGCCCCGCCCGCCACAGTGCTCGCACGGCTCGGAGAAGACCTCGACGAGGCCGGACCCGACGCGTTTACGGGTCATCTGCACCAGCCCGAGCGAAGTGACCTCGGCGACCTGGTGCTTGGTGCGGTCGCGCCCCAGGCACTCCAGCAGCCGTCGCACCACCAGGTCGCGGTTGGACTCCAGCACCATGTCGATGAAGTCGACGACGATGATGCCGCCGATGTCGCGCAGCCGCAGCTGGCGGACGATCTCCTCGGCCGCCTCCAGGTTGTTCTTGGTGACGGTCTCCTCGAGGTTGCCGCCGGAGCCGACGAACTTGCCGGTGTTGACGTCGATGACCGTCATCGCCTCGGTGCGGTCGATGATCAGCGAACCGCCACTGGGCAGCCAGACCTTGCGGTCCATCGCCTTGGCGAGCTGCTCGTCGATGCGGTGCACCGCGAACGCGTCGTGCTCGCCGGTCCACTTCTGCAGCCGCTCCGCCAGGTCGGGCGCGACCGAACCGACGTAGTCGTGCACCTGGGACCAGGCCTTGTCACCGGCGACGACCAGCTTGCTGAAGTCCTCGTTGAAGACGTCGCGGATGACGCGCACGGTTAGGTCGGGTTCACCGTGCAGCAGGCTGGGGGCACTGGCGGACTTCGCGTCGGACTGGATCTTCTCCCACTGTGCCTGCAGCCGCTCGACATCGGCCCGCAGCTCGGTGTCGCTGGCGCCCTCGGCCGCCGTACGCACGATCACGCCGGCGTCGTGCGGCACGACCTCCTTGAGGATCTTCTTCAGCCGCGCGCGTTCGGTGTCGGGCAGCTTGCGGGAGATGCCGGTCATCGAGTTGCCCGGCACGTAGACCAGGAATCGACCCGGCAACGACACCTGGCTGGTGAGCCGGGCGCCCTTGTGGCCGATCGGGTCCTTGGTCACCTGGACCAGCACCGTGTCCCCGGACTTCAGGGCGTTCTCGATGCGCTTGGCCTGGCCGTTCTCGAGGCCGGCCGCATCCCAGTTGACCTCGCCGGCGTACAGCACGGCGTTGCGGCCGCGGCCGATGTCGACGAAGGCGGCTTCCATGCTGGGCAGCACGTTCTGGACCTTGCCGAGGTAGACATTGCCCGCCATCGAGGCCTGCTGCACCTCGCGGGAGACGTAGTGCTCGACCAGGACGCCGTCCTCGAGCACGCCGATCTGCGTGCGGCCGGCCTTCTCCCGCACCACCATCTGGCGGTCGACGCTCTCGCGGCGGGCGAGGAACTCCGCCTCGGTGATGACGGTACGGCGCCGGCCGGCCTCGCGCCCCTCGCGCCGGCGCTGCTTCTTGGCCTCCAGGCGGGTGGATCCCTTGATCGCGGTGACCTCGTCGCGGTCCTTGCGCGGCTCGCGCACCTTCGTCACGGTGCCGGGTGGGTCGTCGCCCTCGGTCGCCCCGCCACTGCGACGCCGGCGGCGGGTGCGGCGCCGGCCGTTGCCCTCGGACGCCTCACCCTCGTCGGCCTTGTCGCCGGATCCGGCCTCCTCGCCGGAGCCGTCGCCGCCCTTCGTGTCGTCGTCGGAGCTCTGCGCGTCCGCGTCGTTGGTGCCGTTCTTGTTGCCGTTGCCGTTGTCGTTGTTGTTGTCGGCGCCCTTCCGGGAACCCCGGCTTGAGCCCTTGCCCTTGCCGGAATCGGTCTCGGAGTTCTTCTCGGAGTTCTTCTCGGACCCGTTGTCCGCGTCGTCCTTGCTGCGCCGGCCCCGGCCGCCGCGGCGACGGGAGCGGTTGGCGCCCTGCCCGTCGCCATCGCCGTCGCCGTTGTCGTTGTTGCGGTCGTTGTTGCGGTCGTTGCCGCCGTTGCCGTCCGCATCGTCGTCGCCACCACGCGAGTCGTCGCGCCGGCTGTCCGGCTCCCGTCGGGGCGGTGCGACGGTCTGCGGGTCGGGCGCTTGGAAGAGCAGGCCGAAGTTCATCGCTGCCGTGGACCGCGTCGGCTCCGACGGGGCGCTCTCGGTGGTGTCTGCTGTCGGTGCCAGGAACGGGTTGGTCTCTTGCGGGGCCATGGCCCTCATCTCTCGTCAGCATGCGAGTGACCCACAACGAGGCAGCGCCTGCACACCCGCATGTCGCGGTTGGGCCGTCACGCACGGGCGAATCAGCCCGCGGTGACGCGAAAGTCGTCTGTTACGTCGCGCCCAGGGTTCGCGTCATCTCGCGGCACCCTGAGGTCGGACGCCGTCGGTCCTGCACTCGGCTGATCGCGAGATCTCGCGGGCTCGAGTTGGCTGCCAACGGGGCGTCGAACAGGTTGTGGCACTGCCGACGACCGCTGTCATTGTCGCACACATCCGGGCGCCGGATCGTCGGGACGCACGTTCGCAGTGCGTCCGAATCACCGCAGCGGGTCGGCGATGGCGCCGTCCTCGCGCAGCGGGCCCTGGCTGAGCCGGGTGACCTGCGGCGGCCGTGTCGGGTGAAGTCCGCCATACGTGCTGAGCGCGGTGAGGACGTCGTCCGGCCGCACCAGCGGGGTGAGATGCCGCAGCACGATGGTCAGCACCGCTCCGTCGGCCGTGAGGCTCGCGACGGCGGCCCGTACGTCGAACTCACGCTCACCGCGCTTGGTCATCCGCGAGACTGTCGCGTCGTCGCGGGCGAGCAGCTCTGTTGCCGCCGCGGCGACCGCCGCCGCGTCGTCGGCGGCGAAGTCCAGCCGCCAGCAGCTCGCTGTCAACCGATCGGCCAGTGCACCGGGCAGCGCCTCGGCGACATCGAGGACGACCAGGTCGCCGGGCAACGCCTCGTCGAGGTCGGCGCGCAACCGGTCCGGCGCACATTCCCGGGTCAGCTGCAGTTCGAAGTACTCCGCCTCACTCGCCGTGCCGGTCGGTGCGGCGTTGGCGTAACTGATCTTGGGGTGCGGGTGGAATCCTGCCGAGAATGCCACCGGGATCCCTGCCCGGCGCACCGCACGCTCCAGGGCGCGCTGGAAGTCCCGGGTCGAGGAGAAGCGCAACCGGCCGCGCTTGGCATAGCGCACGCGCAATCGCTGGACGGCGGGCTCGGGTGCGGGTCCTTCGGGGACACGTTGTCTGGCCACCGGGACACGGTAATGGGTACCCCCGGCGCGGCCGACGGCGTCCGGCGACGGTGCGCTGCCTACTCTTGCCGGATGGCAGCCAGGGGGTCACGAGTCCGCAGCAGATCCCGCGGCGGTTCGTGGCGGGAGACGCCATACGCCCTGCTCGCCTTCGTGGCCGTCCGGCTGGTCGGCACCGGCGTGCTGGCGCTGGTCCTGCGACTGCGCGACGCGGGCTCGTTGCACCACATGCTGACGCGGTACGACGGCCAGTGGTACGCCCGGATCGCCGAGCACGGCTACGGCACCACCGTCGCGGCACACGACGGGATGCATTCGGACTACGCGTTCTTCCCGCTGCTGCCGCTGCTCGAGCGCGGCATCCACACATTGGTGCACCTGCCGCTGGTCGATCTGGGCATGGCGATCAACTGGGTCGCATCGCTCGCCGCCGCGGCCGGCATCCACGCGGTGACCGCCCGGGTGACCGATGGGCGGGTCGCGCTGATCACCGTGGTCCTGTGGGCGATGTACCCCTACGCCATCGTGCTGTCGATGTCCTACACCGAGGGCCTGCTGTGCGCCCTGGCCGCATGGGCGCTCTTCGCCGTCGCACACCGGCGGTGGCTGGTCGCCGGGGCGCTGGCCGGTCTCGCCGGGTTGACCCGTCCCACCGGCGCAGCGGTCGTCGCAGCCGTCTGCGTCGCCGCGCTGCTGGTCGGACAACGCGGGAAGGAACCGTGGGCACGGGTGCTGCCCGCGCTCGTGGTCGCACCGCTCGGCCTGCTGGGTTACCTGGCGTATGTCGCCGTCCGGCAGGACGAGTTGCTGGGCTACTTCCACGTCACCGAGGGCTGGAACCGCAGCTGGGACAGCGGCCGCTATTTCGCGCACTGGCTGTCGGGGATGGTGCACGCCGGAGGGGTGGAGACGCTCAAGGGCGTGGGGCTGATCGCGGCCCTGCTGGCCATGGTGTGGTTGATCTGGAAGGGTGCCCGGGACGGCCTGCCGGTCGGGTTCACCGTTTTCAGCGTGGTGCTGCTGGTGATGACGATCGGCACGTCGGGCTACTTCGGGTCCCGGCCCCGCTACCTGCTGCCGGCGTTCACCCTGCTGGTCCCCCTTGCTGCCGGGCTGACCCGGTTCCGGCCGGCGGTGCGCATCCCGCTGGCCGTCGTCCTGTCGGTCGGCCTGGCCGTCGTCGGCGGCTACGCGCTGACCACCGGAGCCCCCTGACCGGAGGCGTCGCCCGCGGGATCGCCGTGCACCTGCACGACGCGCGGTGGAGTGTCCGTTCCGCCTAGGCTGGTCGGCGTGCAGCTGGAGTTCGACGCCGAGATCATCGAGTGGCGAGGCCCTGCGCCATACCTCTTCGCGCCGTTGCCGCCGGCACACGCAGACGAACTGGCACAGATCGCCCGCGACGTCACCTACGGCTGGGGCTGCATCCCGGCCCGGGGCCGGATCGGCGGCACCGATTTCACCACCTCGATCTTTCCGCGCCACGGCGGCTACCTCGTCCCGGTCAAGGTCGCGGTCCAGCGGGCGGAGCGCGTCGGGCTGGGCGACGTCATACACCTGCGGCTCACCGTGGGCGACGACTGAGCACATCCGAGGTTCACCTGCTGTTGATCGCCGGCTTCCTTGCCGGTCAGCTGGATCCGTTTGCATCACTCCCGGCCGGCGCCCCCGTCAGGTTCACCCGAACCCCGCCGACCGACGGAGGGATCACTTCATGACTTCATTCCGCTCGACTGCCTGCCGGATCTCCCACCGGGGCAAGGCGTTCGGCGCCCTCGCCGCCGTGGTCGCGCTCACCGGCACGGCCACGGCCGCCGCAGCGCCGGCCGCGCACCCAGGGCATCGCGGCCACCAGCCGGCCAACGTCATCCTGTTGATCGGCGACGGCATGGGCGACTCGGAGATCACCGCTGCGCGCAACTACCAGGTCGGCGCGGACGGCCGACTGAACCTGGACCGGCTGGACAGCACCGGCGCCTACACGACCTACTCGGTGCGCAAGGGCACGAACACCCCTGACTACGTGACGGACTCGGCTGCCTCCGGCACCGGCTGGGCGACCGGCACCAAGACCTACAACGGCGCCATCAGCGTCGACACCCACGGTCGCCGGAAGGCGACGGTGCTGGAGCTGGCCCAGCGCGCCGGCTACCGCACCGGTGACGTGACGACCGCGGAGGTCCAGGACGCCACCCCCGCAGTCCTCGGCGCGCACGTGTCCGACCGCGACTGCAAGGGCCCGCAGGAGACCAGCAGGCTGTGCCCGAGCGATGCCCGCGAGAACGGCGGCGCCGGCTCGATCGCCGAGCAACTGGTGCAGACGCGCCCGGACGTGCTGCTCGGCGGCGGCGGCAAATACTTCGAGCAGCAGGTAACCGCCGGGCGGTATGCCGGACAGACGGTCCTGGACCAGGCGCGCTCGCGTGGCTACTTCGTGGCGACCACGGCGGCGCAACTGCGCACCGCACCACGGGACAAGCCGGTGCTGGGCAGCTTCGCTCCGGGCAACCTCGATCTGGAGTGGGTCGGTCCGACGCCGACGCACCAGAACACTCCGGCCGCCCGGTGCAGCGTGAACACCCACCGTGACGCATCCCAGCCACACCTGTCCACAATCGCCGATGTGGCCATCGACCGGCTGGACCGGCTCAGCCGCTCGGGCAAGGGTGCGAAACACGGCAAGGGCTTCTTCCTGCAGATCGAGGGTGCCTCGATCGACAAGCAGGACCATGCGGCCAACCCGTGTGGCCAGATCGGCGAGAAGGTGGAGTTCGACCGCGCCGTCGGTGTCGCACTCGCCTACCAGAAGAAGCACCGGAACACGCTGGTGATCGTCACCGGCGACCACGGTCACACCAGCCAGATCGTCCCGGCCGGCAGCACCACCGCCGGCGTCACCGCGACCCTGACGACCGCCGACAACGCGCCGATGACGATCAGCTACGCCACCGCGTCGGAACCCGGCGGTAGCCAGGAGCACACCGGCACGCAGATCCGGGTCGCCGCATCCGGGCCGGAGGCCTACCGCGTCGAGGGTGTCACCAACCAGACCGACCTGTTCACCACGATGACGAAGGCACTGTCGATCAGCCGCGACTGACGCACCTTCGACCCACCTCCCACGCCCCACCGATTCACCGAGATCCGGCGAGAAGGGGAAGGGGTCAGACGACGGTCAGTGGCAACAGCTTCTTGCCGGTCGGGCCGATCTGGATCTCGGTGTTCATCTGCGGACACACGCCGCAGTCGTAGCACGGGGTCCAGCGGCAGTCCTCGACCTCGTTCTCGTCGATCGCGTCCTGCCAGTCGTCCCACAACCAGTCCTTGTCCAAGCCGGAGTCCAGGTGGTCCCAGGGCAGCACTTCGTGCTCGCCCCGCTCGCGGGTGGTGAACCAGGCCACCGACACCGGTGAGCCGTCGAAGACCTCCGCCGCGCGATCCATCCAGCGGTCGTAGCTGAAGTGCTCGCTCCAGCCGTCGAAGCGGCCGCCGTCGCGCCATACGGCCTCGATGACCGCACCCACGCGGCGGTCGCCGCGACTCAGCAGTCCTTCGACGATGCCCGGCTTGCCGTCGTGATAGCGCATGCCGATCGACGAACCCAGCCGCCGGTCGGACTTGATCGCGTCCTTCAGCTTGGCGAGCCGGGCGTCGGTCTCCTGCGCACCCAACTGCGCGGCCCACTGGAACGGTGTGTGCGGCTTGGGCACGAAACCGCCGATCGAGACCGTGCAGCGGATGTCCTTGCGGCCACTGACCTTCCGGCCCGTCTCGATGACACGCTTGGCCATGTCGGCGATCTGCAGCACGTCCTCGTCGGTCTCGGTCGGCAGCCCGCACATGAAGTAGAGCTTCACCTGCCGCCAGCCGGCGGAGAACGCCGCGGCGACGGTGTTGATCAGGTCGTCCTCGGAGACCATCTTGTTGATGACCTTGCGGATCCGCTCCGAACCGCCCTCCGGTGCGAAGGTCAGGCCCGAGCGCCGCCCACCGCGGGTCAACTCGTTGGCCAGGTCGATGTTGAAGGCGTCCACTCGCGTCGACGGCAACGACAGGCCGGTCTGGCTGCCCTCGTATCGATCGGCCAACCCCTTGGTGATGTCGCCGATCTCGGAGTGATCCGCGGAGGACAGCGACAGCAGCCCGACTTCTTCGAAACCGGTTGCGGCCAAACCCTGCTGGACCATCTCACCGATGCCCGTGATCGATCGCTCGCGCACCGGCCGGGTGATCATGCCGGCCTGGCAGAAGCGGCACCCGCGGGTGCAGCCGCGGAAGATCTCCACCGACATCCGTTCGTGGACGGTCTCCGCCAGAGGCACCAGCGGCTGCTTCGGGTAGGGCCACGCGTCCAGGTCCATCACGGTGTGTTTGGACACCCGCCACGGGACACCGTGCGCGTCCGGCGCGGGCGCGACCCGCTTGATCCGTCCGTCCGGCAGGTAGTCGACGTCGTAGAACGCAGGCACGTAGACACCGCCGGTGCGGGCGAGCCGCAGCAGCAGTTCACGCCGGCCGCCGGGACGTCCTTCGCACTTCCACGCCTTGATGACGTCGGTGATCTGCAGCAGCGCCTCTTCACCGTCGCCGAGCACCGCGGCGTCGATGAAGTCGGCGACCGGCTCGGGGTTGAACGCCGCATGGCCGCCGACCAACACGATCGGGTCGCGCTCCCGCCGGTCCGCGGCGTGCAGCGGCAGGCCGGCCAGGTCGATCGCATTGAGCATGTTGGTGTAGCCGAGTTCGGTGGACATCGAGAAGCCGAACACGTCGAAGTCCCGGACCGGACGATGCCCGTCGACGGTGAACTGCGGCACCCCGGCCTCGCGCATCGCCGCTTCCATGTCGGACCACACCGCATAGGACCGCTCGGCGAGGGTGTCCGGGCGCTCGTTGAGGACCTCGTAAAGGATCATCACGCCCTGGTTGGGCAGCCCCACCTCGTAGGCGTCCGGGTACATCAACGTCCAACGGACGGTCTGCTCCTCGCCACCGGGCCCGAACCCACCACAGTGCCAGTCCTTGACGGTCGAGTTGAGCTCACCGCCGACATACTGGATCGGTTTGCTGACCTTCTCCAGCAACGGTTCGAGCTTCGGGAAGAGTGACTCACCTGCCATGCGCACCAGGGTATGGTGCGCCGGCCCACACGCGAAACGTTGCGATTGGCGACAGGCCACACAAACCCCACCACGCGACAAGCGGACGCCCGCGAGACGACGACCAGCCCGGCACTGGACGCAGAGCGAGCTTGCGAGCCTGAGTCCAGGACCGGGCTGCGAGGAGTCGAAGCAGAGAGCTCAGTCGTAGAGACCGTCCAGGTCGTCCTTGAACTTGCGGGTGACCACGGTGCGCTTGAGCTTCAGGCTCGGGGTGATCTCGCCCTCCTCGACCGTCAGGTCCCGGGGCAGGATGATGAACTTCTTGATCTGCTCCCAGCGGTTCAGCCCCAGGTTGAGCTCGTCGACATACTCCTGCACCATCTCCCGTGCCGCGTCGGACGAGACGATGGTGCGGTAGTCGGCTCCGTCCATGCCGTGCGCGGCGGCCCAGTCGACGATGCTCTCCTCGTCGAGCGTGATGAGCGCAGAGACGAACTTGCGGCCGTCACCCTCGACCACGAACTGCGAGGCGTAGGGACAGATGCCCTTGAAAGTGGCCTCGATGAGGCTCGGCGCGACGTATTTGCCGTTGGAGGTCTTGAACAGGTCCTTCTTGCGGTCGGTGATGCGCAGGTGCCCGGTCGGCAGCACCTCACCGATGTCGCCGGTGTGGAACCACCCGTCGACCAGCGTCTCGGCGGTGACGTCGTTCAGCCCGCGGTAGCCCTGCATCACGCCCGGCCCCTTGACCAGCACCTCACCGTCGTCGGCGATCTTGACCTCGGTGCCGGGGACCGGCCAGCCGACGGTGCCGACCACGTTGGCGTCCGGCCGGTTCACACAGGAAGCCGCCGAGGTCTCGGTGAGACCGTAGCCCTCGAGGATCGGCATACCCATGGCGTCGAACCAGCGGGCGACGTCCTGGTTGAGTGCGGCGGAGCCGGAGATGAAGAACCGCACGCGACCGCCGAAGCGTTGGCGGATCTTGCCGAGCACGATCTTGTCGCCGACGGCGTGCTGGGCGGCCAGCACCGGCCCCACCGTGTCTCCGGCCGCTCGTGCCGCGGCGACCTTGCGTGCGTTGCCGCTGGCCCAGTCGAACAGCTTGGCCTTGGCGCCACCCTCCCCCGCCATCATGGTGGTGATGCGGCCGTAGACCTTCTCGAAGATGCGCGGCGCGGCACCCATCCAGGTCGGCTGCACGGTCGGGAGGTTCTCCACGATCTTGTCGACCCGGCCGTCGATGGCGGTCGGGAAGCCGATCTGCAGTGGCAGGGTCAGCAGCACCTTGCCGAAGACGTGGGCCAGCGGCAGCCACAGGTATTGCACGTCGTCCTCGCCGAGGATCCGGACCGAGTCGACGGCAGCGGCCTCGTAGGTCCACGCGTCATGTGGCAGCCGCACGCCCTTGGGGCGGCCGGTCGTGCCCGAGGTGTAGATGAGGGTGGCCAGCGACCCGGGGGTCAGCTGCTCGATCCGGTCGTCGAGCACCCCCGGGTGCTCGGTGAGGTGGGCCGTGCCGAGCTGCTCCAGCTCGTCGAGGCCGATCACCCAGTCGCCGTCGCCGGCGCCGTCGATCTGCACGACCTTGGTCACCGACGGTATGACGTCACGACCGCCACGCAATTTGGCGACCTGCTGGTCGTTCTCCGCGAACACGACGGTGCTGCCGGAGTCGGAGACGATGAACAGCACCTCGTCGGCGGTGGTCGACGGATAGATCGTCGTGGTCGCCGCTGCGGCCAGCATGATGCCGAGGTCCGCGAGCGCCCACTCCAGCCGGGTCGCGGACGCGACGGCGACCCGGTCCTCCGGCTCGACGCCGAGCGCGACCAGCCCGGCGGCGATGCGACGCGCCCGCTCGTCGACCTGACTCCAGGTCATCGACCGCCATTGCTCCCCCACCGGGTAGCGGAAGGCCTCACGGCTCGGGGTCTTGGCGACCCGGTCCGCGAAAAGGTGCGCCACGGAGCGGGCACGGCCTTCGACGACCGCGAGGTCGGGCTGCTCTTCGCTGAGCGACTTCGTCATGCGGGGTCCCCGCGAAGTATTCGGAGGAGCGAAGCGGGGGAGAAACTTCGTGGGGTGCTCATGGCATCGGAGCCTACCCGCCAGTTAACCAACCGGTCAGGCAGTGTCGGTTGTGCCCGACCGGGCCGGATGCGCGCGACAGATCTCCCTGGCCTGGTCGACGTCACGGTGCATCTGCGCCACCAGCGCCTCGACCGATCCGAACTTGGTGTTGCCGCGCAACCGGCGCACGAACTCCACACGGACCGTCTCGTCATACAGGTCGAGATCGTCGCGATCGAGGACGTAGGCCTCGACGGTGCGCTCGGGCACGTCGTCGAACGTCGGGTTGGTGCCGACCGAGATGGCGGCCGGCATCCGGTGCTCCGGGTCGTCGACGGGGACCGACTCGCGCACCAGCCAACCGACATACACCCCGTCGGCGGGGACGAGACCTTCCGGCTTGCCGCCGAGGTTGGCGGTGGGGAAACCGAGCTCCCGGCCGCGCTGCAGACCGCGTACGACGACGCCGCGGACGTCGTGCAGGTGGCCCAGCAGCCGCCCCGCCACATCCACCTCTCCGGCGCCGAGCGCCCTGCGGATGTCGGTCGAGGAGATGCGATGCCCCTCCCCGACGTCGGCCAGCACCTCCACCGTGAATCCGTATTTGTGGCCGAGCCGGCGCAGCGTCTGCACGTCACCGGCGTTCTTGGCACCGAACCGGGTGTCGCCGCCGACCACGGCCTCGACGATGTGCAGGCCGTCGACGAAGACGTCGTGCACGAACTCCTCGGGCGTCATCGCCGCGAGTTCACGGGTGAAGTCGAGCACCAGCACGGCGTCCAGGCCGGCCGCGGCGAGCCGCTGGAGCCGGGTGGCCGAGGACGCGATCAGCTCCGGCGCACGCTCGGGGTGGAGCACCTGCAGCGGGTGCGGGTCGAAGGTGACCGCACAGGAGCGGACGCCGCGGGCCCTGGCTCGTTGGACCACCCGGCGGAGCAACGCGGCATGACCGCGGTGGACGCCGTCGAAATTGCCGATGGTGACCACGCATTCACCGAAGTCGGCGGGGATCTCGGTCAGCTGGGATACGCGTAGCACGGCCGCAACTTTAGCCCGCGGACCATTCCTTCTCCGACAGGCGCAGGACCCGCCAGGCGGCGATCGCCAGCAGCCAGGTCGCCACGAAGACGCCCACGATCACGAATCCGACGCCGTCCAGGTCGACCGAGCCGATGGCGGCGATCGGACCGTCGGTCCATTGGAACCGGTCGGACAGCACGGAGCTCAGCTCGATGGTGCCGATCACCAGGGCCACGAACACCGACAGCCAGGTGACGGTCGCGTTGTAGTAGAGCCGCCGCAACGGCTTGGCGAACGCCCATCGGTAGGCCTTGGCCATGAAGACGCCGTCGGCGGCGTCCAGCAGGCTCATGCCGGCGGCGAAGAGCACCGGCAGGGTGAGGATGGCGTACCAGGGCAGCGAGACAGCGGCCCCGCCGGCGAGCACCAGCAGGCTCACCTCGGTCGCCGTGTCGAAGCCGAGGCCGAACAGGAAGCCGATGGGGTACATGTTCCACGGCTTGGTGACCGATTTGGTCAGCCCGCCCAGGATGCGGTTGACGAATCCTCGGGAGTTGAGGTGGTGCTCCAGCTCCGCCTCGTCGAAGTCGCCCTGGCGGGCGCGCCGCCAGACCCGGATGATGCCGATGAAGGCGATCAGGTTGAGGATGCCGATGATCCACAGGAAGGTGCCCGAGACGGTCACCCCGACGACGCCGGTGATCGTGTGCAGGGTCGAGTTGTCGTTCTCGACCGATCCGGCGAGTGCCTTCAGGCCGAGCGCGAGCAGGAAGCACAGCCCGAAGACGACACTGGAGTGGCCGAGCGAGAACCAGAAGCCCACCGACATGGGCCGCTTGCCGTCCGACAGCAGCTTGCGGGTGGTGTTGTCGATCGCCGCGATGTGATCGGCGTCGAAGGCGTGCCGCATCCCGAGCGTGTATGCCGTCACGCCGAGACCGATACCGAACGCCTGGGCGTGGCCGGCCTCGGCAGGCAGCGAGAAGTGCTGCGGAGCCACCACGAACAACAGCGTGCCCCAGCCGAGGACGTGCAGCGCGACGACGGCTGCCGTCATACGCAGCACCGAACGGCGTTCCGCCGGGCTGAAATCGGCGACGAAGGCGCGCGCCCTGCCGAGCGCGGTGGGTGCGGAGGTAGTGGTGGTGGCCATGATGTCCCGAGCATAGCCACTGACGCGACGCCGTCGCATCTGGTGGATGACCGCCGACGAGTGCGGCCGGCCGGTCGGGGTCCCGCGAAATATTCGGCGAGGAAACGTCCGGGGGCGGCTCAGGCCGGGAAGACGACCCGGGACACCGGCACCGGGCGGCTCTCGTCCAGCATCGCGACCAGTTCCCCCGCCTCGGTGATCGCCGCGGACAGGTCCACCGGTTCCGGCCGGCGGGCCAGCCGCTTGCCGTGCCGCAGGTCGGTGGCCTCCTGGTCACTGATCCGGCGCACCGGGAACTGGGCCGCGGCGGCGGCGCCCATCCCGATGATGGGCAGCGGCTGGTCGCGGTCGACCCGCGCGGCGAGTTCGTCCAGCGGGGTGGCGTCCTCGAGCCCGAAGCGGCCCACCCGGGTGCGCCGCAGGGCGGTCAGGTGTCCGCCGACGCCCAGCGCCGCGCCGAGGTCACGGGCCAGGGCGCGGACGTAGGTGCCGGACGAGACCTCCACCTCGACGTCGACGTCGTACCACGTCCCCGCGTCGCCGGCGACCGGCCGTTCGGCGAGTATGTCGAACCGGTTCACCCGCACCGGTCGTGGCTGCAACCTGACCTCGTCACCGCCGCGCACCTTGGCGTAGGAACGCACGCCGTCCACCTTGATCGCGCTGACCGCGCTGGGCACCTGCTGGATCTCGCCGCGCAGCTCGCCGACCGCCGCGGCGACCGCGTCGTGGGTGAGGCCTGCGGCGTCATACGAGCGGGTGACCTCGCCCTCGGCGTCGTCGGTGATCGTCGACTGCCCGAGCCGGATCGTCGCGGTGTAGGTCTTGTCGCAGCCGACCAGGAAGGTCAGCAGTTTGGTCGCCTTGTTGATGCCGAGAACCAGCACCCCGGTCGCCATCGGGTCCAGCGTGCCGGCGTGGCCGACCCGACGGGTGCGGGCCAGGCGCCGGGTCCGGGCGACGACGTCGTGACTGGTCCAGCCGGCCGGTTTGTCGACCAGCAACAGGCCGTCCGGCGTCATACGTCCTCTGCTGCGTCGTCGCCGCTCTTCTTGTACGGGTCGGCGTCACCCGCGTAGGACGCGGCGGACTTGGCGCGCGCCAGCTCCTCGTCGCGTTCGCGCGCAGCCTTGAGGGCCTCCTCGATGTGCGCGGCACCCTCGGGGATCGCGTCGGGGATGAACTCCAGTGACGGTGTCAGCCGTATGCCGAGCCCCTTGCCGACGTGCGAGCGGATGCGGCCGCGCCAGTCCTCAAGGGCTTCAGCGGTGTTCGCGCGTTCGTCGTCGGATCCGAAGACGGTGTAGAAGATCGATGCGTGTTGCAGGTCACCGGTCACCCGGACGTCGGTGATCGTCACGAAACCGAGGCGTTCGTCCTTGACGCGGCGCTCGACGTAGTCGGCGACGAGGGTCTTGGTGCGCTCGGCGATCTTGCGGGCGCGTGCCGGATCAGCCATCTGCGGCCTCCAGGTGTATCGACGTGGTGCGGGCAACGCACCACCCTACGGTCACCCGGGGCTGCGGGCGACGATGAGGTCTCGGTCGATGGAGGCGTCGACGCGGTGCCGGAACTCGTCCGGTGAGCCGTCGACAGGTGTCAGCCCGTGCGCGGTCAGCAGCGCCGCGAGTTCGTCGCGGGGGGCGACGTGCCGGTTGTAGGACAAGCCGATCGCGCCGCCCGTCCGCAGCACACGGAGCCACTGCGGCAGGGCACGCTCGAGCAGGTCCAGCGGGCTGCGGGCGAGACGGTCGCCGTGGGAGCCGTGTTGCACGCCGTAGGGGGTGTCGGTGACGATCACGTCCACGCTGCGCGCGCGCAGCAGTCCGTCGACGTCGGTGGTGTCGGTGGACAGGTAGGTGACCCGTTGGACGTCCCCTGTCTTGTGGGCGTCCTTGGAGGCCGCGACCTCGATCTGCAGTCGCTTCCCGCGGGTGCGGCCGCTGGTCCGCAGCACCGACTCGTCGGCCGAGTGCTTCAGCCGGTGCTGTCGCATCCAGGTCTTGATGAAGGCCGAATAGGCTTGGAAGTCCTTGGTGTCCAGATCGATCCCGGTCGCATCGAGACCGAGGGACAACGCGATGTTGAGCGTGGTGCCACGGCCGCACATCGGATCGAGGACCTGCAGGGTGCCGTCCAGCAGCCGCTGCGGGTCACGAGTGGCCGCCGCCGTGACGTTGAGCAGCAGGCGGGTCCACTGCTCGTTGGTCTTGCCCTGGTATTTCTGGATGGTGACCAGGTCACCGGGGTATGTCGAGCGCCGCTCCAGCGGCACGGGGGCGAGCAGGCCGCCCTCGCGGCGGAAGAGCGCGTGGGCCGCGGAGAGCTCGGACAGTACCCGCAGCGCGTCTCGGTCCAGCGCAGCCCCGGTCCGCACTGCCAGATAGTCGACGCCGGCCACCCTCGTGGACGAGACGGCGGGTTCTGGGAGGCCGAAACCCGCCGCCATCGCGCGCAACTCGGCCTCGCCGAGGCGCGCAGCGTCCGCGGCATACACGCGGTTGGCGGAGGGGGCGAGCAGAATGAGGTGTTCGGGCACGCGTCAACCGTAATCGGCGCCCGCGCGCACCCGGTCCCGGTAGGCACCGGGAGACTCACCGACCAGCGCCGTGAAGTCGCGGCCGAAGTGCGCCTGGTCGAACCAACCGAGGTCGACGGCGAGCTGGGCCAGTGTGCCGTGGTCGCCGTCGTGCAGGCGGGCGATGGCAGTGTGCACCCGCGCCCGCGCGACCAGCCACTGCGGCCCGACGCCGATGTAGTGCCGGCACAACCGTTGCAGGGACCGCAGGCTCATGCCGCAGCGGTCGGCCAGCTCGGCCGCGGACATCGCCGGCGTGGAGTCCTCGAGGCAGGCGACCACGGCGCCCACCTGGTCGAGTGCGGCCGTGTCCCCCGCGTCCAGGGAGAGGAAGAACTCGTCGAGACGGTCGACGGCGTCCGGCTGCTCCGCACGCAGTCCAGCCAATCGATCGGCACCGGCCACCAGGTCGCGTGCCGGCAGGACGATGTCGCGCACCCGGTCCGCGGGCACCCCGGTCAGCGCAGTCATCGCGCCCGGCCGGAACTTCACGCCGACCACGCTGCCGGCGCCGACGAGCATCACGTCGAAGCGACTCGTGCTGACCACCCCGGTCACGAACACACCCGGCCCGGCGGCGCCGGCTCGACGGCACCCGCCGGACTCGACCGTGAGATGGGCCTGCGCCACCGGCACGAGTGACGAGCGGTATGCCGCCCCGTCGGGCAGCTGCCACTGCACCGTCCAGTAGTGCTCGATCCAGGGCTGAAGCGCCGGGTGGCACGCCGGCCGGCTCAGCATCGCATGCTCGGCGAAGCGCTGCGGCTCCAGAATCACGCCGTCGCGTGTCGCGAATGTCCTAGTCGACATGCCGAGCAGCCTACGAGGATGGGATGACAGCGATCTTCGATCCGAGGAGCCGGACATGGCAGACAGCACCCCGACCAGCCCGAGGGGCACGGTCAGCATCGGCACGGTCAGCATCGGCATGGTCAGCATCGACTGCGACGACGCGGCGGCGATGGCGAAGTTCTACGGCGGCGCGCTCGGTTGGCAGGTTGCCTACGAGGGCGACGGCTACGCCATGCTGCAGCAGGGTGACCAACGACTCGGCTTCGGGCAGACACCGGACTATCAGCGTCCCTCCTGGCCGGACGACGGCCGCAAGCAGTTCCATCTCGACCTGGCGGCCGAGGACGTGGATGCGGCGTGCGCCCGGTTGGTCGAGCTGGGCGCCACTCGACCGCAGGAGCAACCGGGCGGAGACCGCTGGACGGTGCTGCTGGACCCGGCGGGCCACCCGTTCTGCGTGACGAAACTGGCCAACTGGGGCTGAGACGGGTTCAGCCGGCCGGTCCCTCGGCCGCCTGCCGGTGACGCGTCAGTTGGTGAAGTAGGACAGCTCCTGGGCCCGCTGATCGGACCGATTCAGCTGGGCGTCCGGCGGCGTGAAGTTCGTCTGGCCCGGGCTGGGCGACGCGGGCGCGCCCGATGGTGCATCGGCATACTCGATGTCGAAGCGCAGGACGTCGCCGGCGTTCAGGCGGCTGCCGAGCAGGAACGGGACCTGGAGCAGCTCTCCCTGCCACACCGAGGAGCTCTCCTTGGTGAGTGACGACGCGACGCCGTTGACCGTCACGTCGGTGACCGAGATGTCGGTGCTCATGCGCGCGTCGGTGGCCAGCCGGATGCGCGAGCCGGCCGGTGTCGGCGTCGGACCCACGGACTTCACCGCCACGGTCGTGGGACGACGCAGGGTCGTCCCGTCCGCCCACGACACCGTTTCCGCGGCGATGCGGGTGACCACGGCTCCCCAGATGTCTGCCGGTCCCTGGTCGGTGTAGCCGGCATAGTGCACTGCGTTGTCGGCCACATCGGTGTCGCCGGGAGGCGGGGTGACCTCCCACCGTGTCGGAGACGGTACGGAGCTGATGCCATCGTGGGGATAGGCGGCCCGGAAATCGCTCGTCACCGAGACGAAGAAGCCGGTGTAGCTGTCGGTGTGCGGCGGGATGACCTCCGGGATGGTGAAGGTCACCGTCGTCGCATGACCATCCTGGACACGTGCGGTGATCGGCAGGTCCGCGCGCGCGGTGCCGAAACCACCCTTGACCGCCGTGACCTCCCAGACCCGGTTGTCGCAGGTGACCGACATGGGGAAGCCGCCGGGCGCCGGTTCGTTGCCATGGTTGGCCACGACATACCCCACCGGCTCGCCGGCGACGTAGATGCGGGTGAAGTCCGCGTCATACAGCACCGAGCCGCTGCCCATCTGCGGCGGGTCGAGCGCGACATCGAAGCCGGATCCGCTCGCCGCGTGTGCCGGTGCTGCGGCCGCTGTGAGGATGACCGGTGCCGCCCAGGCGGAGGCCATCACACTGCGGCGCGCCACTGCCCGTCGCGACTCCGACACCGCACGGTGCTGCTCGTCGACCATGATCCTTAGTCCTCCCAAAGGTTTTCAGCCGGATCGCGTCCCATGGCGATCCCTGTCCCGGCTATCGACGGTTCTGGGCCGCCGACGGTTCCGACGCCGTCGGGGTGGTGATCACCAGCACTGCTTCTGCGGGTCCGCCGACCGCGGCATACGAGTGCTTGCGGTCACTGGTCCACGTCGCCGACTCCCCCGTGGCCACGACGCGTGAGGACGTGCTGCGGACCCTGACCCTGCCGGAGGTCACGACCAGATGCTCGGTGACATCGGCGCCGTGCGCAGCGGAGGTATGACGCGCACCGGCGGGGAACTCGAGGCGGAACACTTCGACGGTGGCACCGTCGGCGCGCCGGCGCAGATCGAGCAGCACGGTGCGCATGCCGCCTGCCGCCGCGGCACGTGCGCCACCGGCCGCGCCGACGAGCGCCGACAGCGGCAACTGCAGCGGCTCGCAGATCGCGTAGAGCGTCTCGATCGTCGGGTTGCGTTCGCCCGCCTCCAACTGCGAGAGCGTCGCCTTGCCGATGCCGGCCGCCCGAGCGAGCGCCGACATGCTGATGCCACGGCTCTCACGTGCCCCGCGGATCCGCGCACCGACCGCGGCCGAGGTCTCCCGCGCGCTCATCTGCTGGACGCCTGCGACGCGGACGAGTCTCGGACGTTAGCGTTCCATGAACAGAACGTTTCGTGAACGGAACACCACATGCTCGACACTGTACCCGCGCGGCGCACGAGGGACGCGACTCCGGTCATCGCCGGAATTGTCTGTGCACTCGTGGGATTCACCAGTTCGTTCGCCGTCGTGCTGACCGGTCTACGGGCAGTCGGCGCCGACCCGGCACAAGCGGCCTCCGGCTTGCTCGCGGTGACCGTGCTGCAGGGCTGCGGTGCCATCGTCCTCGCCACGCGCCACCGGATCCCGGTCACCCTCGCGTGGTCGACGCCTGGCGCGGCGCTGCTGGCCGGTTCCGGGGCGGTCGCCGGAGGCTGGCCCGCCGCGACCGGTGCCTTCGTGCTGACCGGTGTGCTCATCGTGGTCACCGGCCTCTGGTCCGGCCTGGCCGACCTCATCGCCCGGATCCCGGCCACCATCGCCCAGGCCATGCTCGCCGGGGTGCTGCTGCCGCTCTGTCTGGAGCCGGTGCGCGCTGTCGCCATACATCCGTGGGACGTGCTGCCGGTGGTCCTCTGCTGGCTGCTGCTCGTGCGGATGGCACCCCGCTGGGCGGTCCCGGGCGCGTTCATGGCGGCGAGCGCCGTCATCGGCATCGAGCTGGCCCGCACCGGAACGTCGTTCAGATCGCACCCGCTGCTGCCGACCCTGGCGCCGGTCATGCCGCAGCTCTCGGTGCAGGCGGTGCTCGGGATCGCCCTTCCGCTCTTCGTGGTCACCATGGCCTCGCAGAACATTCCGGGCGTCGCGGTCATGCGCGGCTTCGGGTATGCCGTGCCGTGGCGTTCCAGCATGCTGGTGACCGGAGCCGGGACGATCGCCGGAGGTCCTGCCGGTGGGCACGCGATCAACCTGGCGGCGATCAGCGCGGCACTGGCCGCCGGACCGGACGCCGGACCCGACACCTCGCGCCGGTGGATCGCTGCGGCGTCGAGTGGCGCCACCTATCTGTTGCTCGGCTTGTCCTCGGCAGCGCTGACGACGCTGGTGACGCTGGCGCCGTCCGGTGTCGTCGAGACGGTCGCCGGGCTGGCGCTGCTCGGCGCGCTCGGCGGCGCCCTGCAGGGTGCCCTGCACGGCGGCAGACAGTCCGGCGACGCGCGATCGGCGGAGACGACCGCCGCGGTCCTCACCCTCGTCGTCGCCGCGTCCGGCACCACGATCGGCGGTGTCGAAGCGGCGTTCTGGGCGCTGTTGGTCGGTCTGACCGCCCGGTGGTGGCTGTTGCGCGGCCACCGCTCGTAGGGTGGGGGACATGCTCGCCGCCTACGCCGCCCGACTCGCCCGTGCCGATCCGCTCAGCGCGCGGGAGGTCGGCCCACGACCCGATCCGCAGGTGCCCGACGGCTGGTCCCGGGTGCACCTGCGTGCCGCCGCGCTCAACCGGCACGACCTCTGGTCGTTGCAGGGGGTCGGCCTCGGCGAGGACAAGCTGCCGATGATCCTCGGCTGCGATGGTGCCGGCGTCACCGACGAGGGTCGCGAAGTCATTCTGCACAGTGTCGTCCCGAGCCCGGGGTGGTCCGGCGACGAGACACTCGATCCGCGGCGCACCTTGTTGTCGGAGTTGTATGACGGCACACTCGCCGAGCAGGTCGTCGTGCCGACCGCCAACCTGGTGCCGAAACCGGAGTCGATGTCCTGGGAACTCGCCGGCTGCCTCTCGACGGCGTGGCTGACGGCATACCGGATGCTCTTCAGCAACGCCGGCGTCTCCCCCGGCGACACCGTGCTGGTCCAAGGCGCCGGCGGCGGCGTCTCGACCGCGCTGGTGCAACTGGGCTCGGCAGCAGGCCTACGCATGTGGGTGACCTCACGGGACGAGCAGCGCGGCGCGCGGGCCGTCGAACTCGGCGCCGACCGCGCGTTCGCCAGCGGCGAACGCCTGCCCGATCGGGTCACCGCCGTCATGGAGTCGGTCGGTGCGGCGACCTGGAGTCATTCGGTCAACTCACTCAAGCCCGGCGGCACCATCGTCATCTGCGGCGCGACGTCCGGCGATGCACCGGCGAAGGCGGAGCTGACCAAGATCTTCTTCAAGCAACTGCGCGTGATCGGCTCGACGATGGGTTCAATCTCGGAGTTGCGTCGCCTGGTCGACTTCGTTGCCCGCGAGGGCATCACGCCGGTCGTGGATCAGGCACTCCCGCTGTCCGAGGCCCGAGATGCCTTCGCACGCCTGGCTGCCGGCGACAACTTCGGCAAGGTCGTTCTGACGATGAATGACGCGACAGGCGACTGAACCTCAGATCAATCCGCAGTCACGGTGCAGCACACTGGCCACGAGCCAGTTGCGCCGCAGCGTCGACCAACAGCTCCACGACCGCAACGCCGAACTCGAGACCGAGCTGGTGCTCGACGCCGTCGGACGCAGTGGCGGCCAGTTCGTCGGCGGCCGTCGCGAGAGCGGCGTCGGCGGTCGTCGCCGCCGGCGGCGCCGGGCTCACGCCCGACTCTCCCCAGACCCGCATGCCCCAGGTGTATGCCGCAGGAGGTCCCCACAGCGCGAGCGTCGCGGTGCTGACGGCACCCGAGTCGTGGACCAGCGTCAGATGCACGGCGTCGCCGACGCCCGCCACTGCGACCACCGAGCGCACCGGCCCGAGGGCCGCGGTCAGCGTCGCCAGCAGGTGCGGCCCGATGTCCCAGAGAGCGCCTTCGCGCTGTCGCCAGGGCGAGTCCTTGTAGGGACTGTCGGGTCGCTGGTTGGCCACGACCCATTCGGTCCAGGATCCCCGCCAACCGCCGATCGACGCGAGTTCGGCCAGCCAGGAACGGGTTTCGGCCGTGTAGCGCGCAGTGAAGAACACCACGGCACGTGAACCCGAGGCCCGCGCCGCGTCCCGCAGCTCCCGCGCGACGGCCGCGTCGAGCGCGACCGGCTTGTCGAGCAGCAGGTGCTTGCCCGCCCGCGCCGCATCCAGCGCGAGCGGCGCCTGCACGTCGGGCGGGACGGCATACGTCACGGCATCGACGGCGTCCAGCAGCTCGGCATACGAGCCCAACGCGCGTACGCCGAGAGCCTGCGCCACCTGCGCGGTCTTGGCGGGATCGCGACCCCACACGCCCACCAGCTCCTGGCCGGATGCCTGTATGCCGGGGCCGTGCGTCTGCCGTGCCCAGTAGCCGGTGCCGACCAGTCCGAATCGCATACGCCCACCCTGGCATGTCCTGACCGCAGTCGCAGCTCGACCGCGAGGAGCACCAACGGACCGAGGGGAGTACGAAATCATGCAGATTCCGTACTCCCCTCGGTCACGAGGTAGTCCTCTCGGTCAGCGACCGGCTCAGTCGCGGGGCTTCTCGCGCATCTCGTAGGTGGCGATCAGGTCACCGACCTGCAGGTCGTTGTACGAGCCGAGGTTGATACCGCACTCGAAGCCCTCGCGGACCTCGGTGACGTCATCCTTGAAGCGCCGCAGCCCGGCGACCTCGACGTTCTCGGACACGACCTTGCCGTCGCGGGTGATCCGCGCCTTCGAGCCACGCTTGATCTCGCCGGACCGGACGATCGAACCGGCGATGTTGCCGAACTTGCTGGACCGGAAGATCTCGCGGATCTCCGCGGTGCCGAGCTCGACCTCCTCGAACTCCGGCTTCAGCATGCCCTTCAGCGCCTGCTCGATCTCCTCGATGGCCTGGTAGATCACCGAGTAGTAGCGGATCTCCACGCCTTCCTTGTCGGCGTATTCGGCGTTCTGACCCTCGGCTCGCACGTTGAAGCCGATGATCACCGCGTCCGAGGCGACCGCAAGGTTGATGTTGTTCATCGTGATGGCACCGACGCCGCGGTCGATGATCCGCAGGTCCACGTCGTCGCCGACGTCGATCTGCAGCAACGCATCCTCGAGCGCCTCGACCGAACCGGACACGTCGCCCTTGAGGATGAGGTTGAGCGTCTCGATCTTGCCGGCCTCGAGCTGCTGGTTGAGGTCCTCCAGGCTGATCCGCTTGCGGACCTTGGCCAGGGCGGCCTGCCGGTCGGCCGCCTCACGCTTCTCGGCGATCTGCCGAGCGGTGCGGTCGTCGGGAGCCACCACGAAGGTGTCACCGGCGCGGGGGACCGACGCCAGACCGGTCACCTGGACCGGACGGGACGGGGTGGCCTCGTCGACGTTGTTGCCGTGCTCGTCGAGCATCGCCCGGACACGTCCGTGCGCGGTGCCGGCAACGATGCCGTCTCCGACCCGCAGCGTGCCCTGCTGCACCAGCACCGTGGCGACCGCACCGCGACCGCGGTCCAGGTTGGCCTCGATCGCGACACCCTGGGCGTCCCGGTCGGGGTTGGCGCGCAGGTCCAGTGCGGCGTCCGCCGTCAGCAGCACCGCTTCCAGCAGTCCGTCGATGTTGGTGCCCTGCTTGGCCGAGACCTCGACGAACATGGTGTCGCCGCCGTACTCCTCGGCGATCAGGTTGTATTCGGTCAGCTGCTGGCGCACCTTGTCGGGGTTGGCGCCCTCGACGTCGACCTTGTTGACGGCCACGACGATCGGCAGATCGGCGGCCTGCGCGTGGTTGAGCGCCTCCACCGTCTGCGGCATGACGCCGTCGTCGGCCGCGACGACCAGGATCGCGATGTCGGTCACCTTGGCACCACGGGCACGCATGGCGGTGAACGCCTCGTGACCCGGGGTGTCGATGAAGGTGATCGCGCGGTCCTTGTCCTCGTGCTCGACATGCACCTGGTAGGCACCGATGTGCTGGGTGATGCCGCCGGCCTCACCGGACTGCACGTCCGCGTGCCGGATGGCGTCCAGCAGTCGGGTCTTACCGTGGTCGACGTGACCCATGACGGTCACCACCGGCGGACGCGGCTTGAGGTCGTCGTCGTCCTCCTCGGCCTCGAGGTCGATGTTGAAGGAGTTGAACAGCTCCTTCTCCTCTTCCTCCGGCGAGACGATCTGGATGTCGTAGCCGAGCTCCGAGCCGAGCAGCGCGAAGGTGTCCTCGTCCAGCGACTGGGTCGCCGTGGCCATCTCACCGAGGTGGAAGAGCACGGTCACCAGCGACGCGGGATTGGCGTCGATCCGGTCGGCGAAGTCGGTCAGCGACGCGCCGCGGCGCATCCGCACCACGGTCGAACCGTCGCCGCGCGGCACCTGCACACCACCGATGGTGGGTGCCTGCATCTGCTCGAACTCTTGACGCTTGGCGCGCTTGGACTTGCGGCCGCGGACCTTTCCGCCGCCTCGTCCGAAGGCACCCTGGGTGCCACCGCGGCCACCGGGACCCCGGCCACCGGGTCGGAACCCGCCGCCACGGCCGGCGCCGGGGCCACCGCCGGGACCGCCACGGCCTCGGGCCGGCCGCTCGCCGGGGCGAACCGCCGCACGGTCGGGCATCATCCCCGGGTTCGGACGCGGAGCGCCGGGTCGCGGCGCCGCCGGACGAGGCCCGCCGGCACCGGTGCCACCGGGACGCGGAGCGCCCGGGCGCGGACCGGCCGCACCACCGGCACCGCCACGGCCGGAGGCCGGACGCGGCATACCCTGGCTGGGCGCGAAGGGGTTGTTGCCGGGACGCGCCGGTCCGCCCGAGCGCATGCCCTGGCTGGACGAGAACGGGTTGTTACCCGGACGCGGCGCTCCCGGACGCGGTGCGCCACCGCGCCCGCCACCCGAACGCTGTGCGCCCTGCTGACGGTCCGTACGCGGACCCGGAGCAGCCGGGCGCGGTCCCGCGTTGCGGGCCGCCGGGGCGGACGGAGCCGGTGCGGACGGAGCCGGCGCGCCAGGTTTGGCGGCCGGTGCAGGCGCCGGTGCGGCCTGCTTCGCCGCGGGTGCCTCGGCGGCCGGTTTCGGCGCTGCCTGAGGACCCGGCTTGGGGCCGGGCTGGGGTGCAGCCTTGGGCGCCGGCGCAGCCGGAGCGCTCGTCGTGGTCGTCGAGGTCGATTTCTCGGCGGTCGGCGGCGTCGGGGCAGCCTTCTTCGCCGGAGCTTTCTTCGCAGTCGCTCCATCGCCGGACTGAGCGCCGGCGGGAGGGTTCTCCTTGATCTTGCGAACCACCGGAGCCTCGATGGTGGAGCTCGCCGTCTTGACGAACTCGCCCTGCTCCTTCAGGTAGGCAAGCAGATCCTTGCTTGGCATTCCGAGCTCTTTCGCGAGCTCATGAACCCGAACCTTAGCCACACTTCTCCTTGTCGGATTGCGGCGGTCCGGGTCGGCCGGCCAGGTCAGCCGGGCAGCACGAACCGCCAGTTTGGGTGCTTCATCGCTGAGTACTCATCGGGTGCTCATCAGCGTCAAAACCCGCCTTCGGTCGATGTTGCTGCGTGAACGTCTCCGCTCACGGTCCACTCGTCATACCGGTTGTATGACGGGCGTCACTGCCCGGCGATCCACTCCCGGACCCGCGTCAGGTCCACCGCAGTGGTGATCCGTAACGCACGAGGAAGGGCTCGCCGCTGGTCCGCCTTGTCGAGGCAGTCCAGCCGAGGATGCAACCAGGCCCCTCGACCCGGCAGCCGGCCGCGCGTGTCGGGCACGACCAGCGCAACCGTGGGTTGCTCCGCGTCATTCCCGACGAGTGCGACCACCCGTAGCAATGCTGATCGTTCGTCGCGAGTCCGGCACCCCACACAGGTCCGCAACCCCGCGTGCCCGGTCGCGGGAACAGGTGGGTTGCGGCGGCCTCGCGTGCGACCGCTCACCACCAGCCTACCGCAGTCAGTCGGATGCCCCGGCATCGCCGGGCCCGTCGGTGTCCGGCCGGATGTCGATCCGCCAGCCGGTCAGCTTGGCCGCCAACCGGGCGTTCTGGCCCTCCTTGCCGATCGCCAGGCTGAGCTGGAAGTCGGGGACCACGACACGGGCCGAGCGGGCACGGTCATCGATGATCTCGACCGACTCCACCCGTGAGGGCGACAGGGCCGCGGCGATGAATTCCGCCGGGTCGTCGGAGAAGTCGACGATGTCGATCTTCTCCCCCCGCAGTTCGGTCATCACCGCGCGCACGCGAGAACCCATCGGGCCGATGCAGGCACCCTTGGCGTTGACGCCCGGCTGCTTGCCGCGGACCGCGATCTTGCTGCGATGTCCGGCCTCCCGCGCCAGCGCGGAGATCTCCACGGTCCCGTCGGCGATCTCGGGGACCTCGAGGGCGAACAGCTTGCGGACCAGGTTGGGGTGCTTGCGGGAGAGCAGGATCTGCGGACCCTTGGGACCGCGCTTGACGCTCACGACATACGCGCGCAGCCGCTCGCCGTGGACGTAGCGCTCGCCGGGCACCTGCTCGGCGGACGGGAGCAGACCCTCGACGGTGCCGAAGTCGACGTGCACCGCGTGCGGGTCGCTGGACTGCTGGATGACGCCGGCGACGACGTCGCCCTCACGGCCGCGGAAGTCGCCCAGGATCGCCTCGTCCTCGACGTCGCGCATGCGCTGCACGATCACCTGGCGGGCGGTCGCCGCCGCGACGCGGCCGAAGTCGCTCGGTGTGTCGTCGAACTCGGGCCCGGGTTCGCCGCGGTTGCCTTCATCGTCCACCGGGGCGTCCTCGCGCGCCCACACGACCACGTGCCCGCTCTTGCGGTCGAGTTCGACCCGGGCGGTGCGATAAGTGCCGTCCTCGCGGTGGTATGCCGTCAGCAGTGCCTGCTCGATGGCGGGCACGATCACGTCCATCGGGATGTCCCGCTCGCGCTCGAGCGCGCGCAACGCGGCCATGTCGATGTCCATCAGTGGTCGTCTCCTTCTGGGTCGCTGCTGCGGTTGAACTCGACCTGCACTGCAGCGCGCAGGCCGTCGTCATACGAGAAAGACTGCTCGGTGGCGGGAGCCTTGCGGTCGCCACCGACCGCGAGAGTGAAGCCCTCGTCGTCGGCCCGCGTGATGCGGCCGGTGACCGGTGACTGTTCGGGAACCGTCACCTCGACGAGGCGGCCGACGTTGCGCCGGAAGTGTCGCGGCTGAGTCAGTGGACGGTCGGTGCCGGGTGAACTCACCTCGAGAACGTAGGGCTGCTCCCCCATCGCGTCGGTCTCGTCCAGCCGGTCACTGACCACCCGGGTCGCCTCGGCCACCTGATCCAGGTCCAGCGAGGGCACGACGGCTGTCGGGTCGGTCGGCGCGGGAAGGTCACGATCGACCAGGACGCGCACCAATCGGCGCTTGCCCGCGGGCATCACGGTGATGTCCTCGATCACGAGTCCCAGCGGCGCGAGGACCTGGGCGAGATCTGCGCAGATGCGTTCCGTCCGGGCGGATGGTTTCTCGCTCATTCCTGACGCGCTCCTGCTGTTCTCGAGTGGAGTGCTCACCCTACCGTGCAGCGCAGGTGGTCCTGGGCGGGCGCGACACGCAGTCCGCTCTGCCCCGCCGAGAATGCCGATCGCGCGGCCTGAGCCGCGCTCGGCACCCTGGGGATCGACCAGGTCAGCTGCCGGCCGGCGCGAGGCCGCGGTCGCGCAGCACCTTGCGCTCGATGGGTGCGAAGACGCCGAGCTCGACAACGACACCGACCACCAGGATCAGGATCATCACGCAGACGACGGTCGGCATGTCGCTGAGGTTGCGGCCGTTCTGCATCAGCTGGCCGAGCCCGGTGCCGAGCTCCGGGCTGTTGACGATCAGCTCCGCCGCCATCAAGGACCGCCAGGAGAACGCCCATCCCTGCTTCAGCCCGGTCAGGTAGGCCGGCAGCGCGGCCGGCACGAGCACGTGCCGCACGAGTGCGAGGCCGCGGGCGCCCAGCACGGTGCCGGCGCGCCGCAGGATCGGCGGTGTCTGGTCGAGGCCGCCGATGAGTCCGTTCGCGATCGAGGGCACCGCCCCCAGCAGGATGACGAAGTACATCGCGGACGGGCTGAGTCCCACCAGCAGGACCGCGAACGGCACCCACGCCACCGACGGCATCGCCTGCAGTGCAGCCAGGATGGGCCGGAGGCCCTTGCGCAGGAAGGAGATCTGACTGATCAGCAGGCCGAGCGCGGTGCCGATCAGCAAGGCCAGCACGAAGCCGGCGACGCCGCGGCGCAGACTGGTCCAGGTCGCCGACCAGGCGGTGCCGTCGGCGATCATGCGCCACAGCTGGTGCCCCACCGTGGACGGCGCAGGTATGACGTACTCCGGTTTGACCGCAGACGCCCACACCGCCTGCCAGATGCCGACGAACGCGATGACGACCACGATCGGCGCGACCACGGCCACCGGATCGACGCGCCGCCGGGGCGGCCGACCCTCCTCCAAGGCGTCCAGACCATCGCTGATCCGCGCGAAGTCCTCGGTCGCGCGACCTTCTTCACGCACCGGCATGGCGACCGATCTCGGTGCGCAGGGAGGCGGTGATCTCGGCCGCGAGCTCCATCACCGGGGCTTCCTGGTGGGATCGGCCGGCCGGCAGATCGACGTCCCAGGTGCGCAGCACCCGACCGGGCCGCGACGACAAGAGGACGACGCGCTGGCCGAGGCGGACAGCCTCGCGCACGTTGTGTGTCACGAAGACCACGCTCAGGTCGGTCTCCTGCCACAGCTGCGTCAGTTCCTCGTGCAGCACGTCGCGGGTGATCGCGTCGAGCGCGGCGAACGGCTCGTCCATCAGCAGCAGGCGTGAACCCTGAGCGAGACTGCGGGCCAACGCGATCCGCTGCCGCTGCCCACCGGACAGCTCATGGACCCGCCGGTCACCCGCGGCACCCAGGCGCACGAGGTCGAGCAGCTCCTGAGCGCGGCCGCTGCGTCCGGATTTCGGCGTCCTGCCGAGCTTGAGCGCCAACTCGATGTTGCCGCGCGCCGTCAGCCAGGGGAAGAGTGCGGACTCCTGGAACATCAGGGCCGGGCGTTCCGAGGCGCGGACGGTTCCGGACGTGGGCCGGTCGAGACCGGCGATCAGCTGCAGCAGGGTGGATTTGCCGCAGCCGGACGCACCGACGATCGTCACGAATTCGCCGGGGGCGACGCTCAAGTCCACGCCGTCGAGGGCGGTCACGACTCGGTCGCGCTGACGGAACTCCTTGCGCACCGCGCGCACCTCGACGCGTGATCGCGGTGCGTCCTGGCGCTCGGGCCGTTCCAGAGTGAGGGTCTCGGTCATCGCGTCTCCTGACCCAGTCCGGCGTCCGGAACCGTGTGCAGATGTTGCGATTTCAGCACACGGTTGAGGATCGACAGGTCGTAGATGCCGTGCAGGTCGGTCTGCTTGAGCAACCCGATCGACTCCGCGTGCTGCGCGGTTGCCGCGAGCGACGCGGCATACGGGTTCCAGCCGGGTGTGAGGTTGCGCAGCGCCTCGGCCGTGACACCGGCCGGCAATGCCTTGCCGTTGAGCTTCGTCAGCGCTGCGTCGATCTGTTGCGCCGAGCCGGCCGGGTCGGTCGTGATCCGCTGCGCTGTCTTGATCTGTGCGGTGATCAGGGCGCGGACGGTCTGCGGGTGCTGGGTCAGGAACGTGGTCGACACGAGCAGGTTCGTGGTGATGAACCGGCCCTTCGGCCACTGGCTCTTCTCGTCGACCAGCACCTTGCCGCCGCCCTGCTCGACCAGTCGGGTGGCCCACGGCTCGGGCAGCCATGCCCCGTCGATGCGCCCCTGCCGGAACAGTTGCAGACTCTGCGAGTTGTCCTGCGCGACGACGTCGACGTTCTTCGCGCCGCTGCCGTTGACGGTGAACCCGTTCTTCTTCAGGAAGTACTTCAGCGCGACGTCCTGCGTGTTCGCCAATTGTGGTGACGCGAGCGTCTTCCCGGCGAGCTGGGACACGGACGTGATCCCCGGCTTCACCACCAGTGCGGCGCCCCCGGAGGCACCACCCGCGACGATCCGTACGTCCTTGCCACCGGTCCTGGCGAAGGCGTTGATGGCCGGGTTCGGTCCCAGATAGACCGCATCGACCGAGCCCCCCAACAATGCCTCGGTGGCGGCCGGCCCGGCGTTGAACGTCTGGGTCGTGAGCTTGGTGCTGCCGAGCTCCTGGGCGAACTCGCCATCGGCGACACCGAGCACCGGCACCGCGTGGGTGACGTTCGGGAAATAGCCCAGGCGCAGCTGGGTCGCCGGCGTGCCGGCACCATTCGTCGCGGGGGCGGTCCTGTCGGCGGCGTCCGCTCTTCGGGAGCAGCCGCTGAGCGACGCGATCGCGAGCGCAGCGATGACGGGCACGGTGAGCACACTCACCTTGCGGGTGGGTCTCATGACAGAAGTCCTTGCGTTGGCGGGGAGGTCAGTTGGCGAGAGCGCCGAGCTCGGAGCCGGTCAGACCCGCGGCGAGGGTCGCGCCGGTGTCCGGATCGATCACCACGAAGGCACCGGTGGCGCGCTGCTGCGCGTAATCGTCCACGGCGACCGGCTCCGCGAGTTGCAGCCGGATGCGGCCGATATCGTTCAACTCCAACGGATCCGAGTTGTCCTGCCACTGCAGGTCGTCCACGTGCCACGCCGCGTGCGGCGCCGCGAGCAACGCCCGCGTCGTCTTCGTGCCGGCCTTGACCAGCACCCGCTGCCGAGGCGCGGATGCGCGCTCGTCGAGCCAGGTCACCACCGCGTCGAGCTGCTGGGTCGTGTGAATGGGTCGGTCGGTCGTCAGCACCTCGCCGCGACCGACGTCCAACTCGTCGGCGAGCCGGATCGTGACGGACGCCCCTATCGAGGCGGCGTCGACCTCGCCGGTGACGCCGTCGATCCCCACGACGGTCGAACTGCGACCGCTCGGGTATGCCGTGACGGTGTCGCCGACCCGGACGGTGCCGGACGCGACCCGACCCGCCAGGCCCCGGTAGTCCGGGTGCTCCGGCGTCCGTGGCCGGATGATCAGCTGCACCGGCAGCCGGAACGGTTCGTCGTCCGCCGCTGCGCGCGGCGGCAGGGTCTCCAGCACGTCGAGGAGCGGTAGGCCGGCATACCAATCGGGTCCGGGTACGGCGACGTTCTCGCCGGTGAGGGCACTGATCGGGATGATGTGAGTGGCCTCGATCCCGACGCGCTGCGCCAGCGCTCGCACGTCGTCGGCGACGTCGGCGAAGCGGTCCTCGGACCAGTCCACCGCGTCCATCTTGTTGATCGCGAAGACGACCTGCGGGACACGCAGCAGGGACAGCACCGCGGCGTGCCGGCGGGTCTGTGCGGAGACACCGTTGCGCACATCGATGAGCACGACGGCGGCCTCCGCAGTGGAGGCGCCGGTGACCGTATTGCGGGTGTACTGCACATGACCTGGCGTGTCCGCGAGCACGAAATTCCTTCGGGGCGTTGCGAAGTAGCGATATGCGACATCGATCGTGATGCCCTGCTCACGCTCCGCGCGCAGGCCGTCGGTCAGCAGGGCGAAGTCGAACTCGGTCGCGCCGCGTCCCTGGCTCGCGTGCAGCGTCGCCTCGAACTGGTCCGCCAGGATCGACTTCGTGTCGTGCAACAGCCTCCCGACGAGGGTGCTCTTGCCGTCGTCGACCGAGCCGGTGATGACCAGGCGCAGCTGGTCACGATCGGTGATCGTCCTGTCCGTGGTGGTCTCGGTGGTCGTCATCTCTAGAAGTAGCCTTCCCGCTTACGGTCTTCCATGGCGGCCTCGGACAGTCGGTCGTCGGCCCGGGTGGCGCCGCGTTCGGTGAGGGTGCTGACCGAGATCTCCTCGATCACCTCCGTCACCGTCGTCGCGGTGCTGAGCACGGCGCCGGTGCACGACCCGTCGCCCACCGTGCGGTAGCGAACGCTCAACGTTTCCAGCGTTTCTCCCTCTCGAGGCCCACCCCAGGGACCGGGAGTGAGCCACATCCCGTCGCGGTGGAAGACCGGCCGCTCGTGGGCGTAATAGATGCTCGGCAGGGCGACGTCCTCGGCCTCGATGTAGCGCCAGACGTCCAGCTCGGTCCAGTTCGAGATCGGGAACACCCGGGTGTGCTCCCCCGGCGCGTGCTTGCCGTTGTAGATGCGCCACAGCTCCGGACGCTGCTTGCGCGGGTCCCAGCCACCGAACGCGTCGCGCACCGAGAAGATGCGCTCCTTCGCGCGGGCACGGTCCTCGTCCCGGCGCGCGCCACCGAGCAACGCATCGAACTTCCGTGTCGCGATCGTGTCCAGCAGCGGCACGGTCTGCAGTGGGTTGCGCGTGCCGTCCGGCCGCTCGGTCAACCGTCCGTCCGCGAGCCACTCCTCGACGGCCGCGACGACGAGCCGGTGACCACCGTCGGCCACCACCCGATCGCGGAACTCGATGACCTCGGGCAGGTTGTGCCCCGTGTCGACGTGCAGCAGCGTGATCGGGAGCGGCGCCGGAGCGATCGCCTTGCGAGCGAGGTGCAACAGGACCGCCGAGTCCTTGCCACCGCTGAACAACAGTGCCGGCCGGTCGAACTCGGCGATCACCTCGCGGATGATCTCGATCGACTCCGCCTCCAATTCACGCAACGACACGTCGGTCGCGGACAGCGCGGTGGTCGTCATGCCGGACGCCTCGTTCCTCGGACTCCGGCATCTGACCCGATGCTCATTGGTCGCTCGCTCATGCTGACTCCTTCATAGGACTGAGCAGGGTGCCGACGACGGTCACGGCGTCGGCGAGATCCACCTGCTCGGTGTCGATGGTCAGATCGGGTCGCAGTGGCGGCTCGTAGGGGTCGTCGATGCCGGTCATGCCGGTCAACTCCCCCGCGGCTGCCTTGGCGTAGAGCCCCTTCACGTCCCGCCGCCGGCATTCCTGCAGAGGTGTCGCGACGTACACCTCGTGGTAAGGCGTGCCATGGGTCGCATGGTGTGCACGCACGGCGTCGCGGGCGTCGGCATACGGGGCGATGACCGGCACCAGGGCGACGACGCCGTGCCGGGCGAGGAGTTCTGCGACGAAGCCCACCCGAGTGACGTGGGCGTTGCGGTCGTCCCGCGAAAAGCCCAGTCCGGCGGACAGGTTCGTACGCAGTTCGTCGCCATCGAGGATCTGAACGCGATGTCCGCGTGCGGTGAGCTCGGCCGCGACCGCCTCGGCGATCGTGCTCTTGCCGGCACCGGAGAGCCCGGTCAGCCAGATGGTCGCGCCCGCACCATTTCCGCTACTACTCATAGGTGTATTCCGCACTCCGTCTTGTCGGTGCCGGCCCACCGGCCGGAACGCGCGTCGGCTCCTGCTGCCACCCGCCGGGTGCACGGAGCGCACCCGATGGACGGATATCCCTGTGCGAGAAGCGGATTGCTGATCAGCTGGTGCTTCTCGATGTATGCCGCGACGTCATCGTCGGTCCAGGTCGCGAGCGGTGCCAGCTTGATCTTGTCGCGGCGTTCGTCGAACGACACCACCGGCGTGTCACGCCGTGACTCGGACTCGACGCGGCGCATTCCTGTTGCCCAGGCGTCGTATTCGTCGAGCACCTCGTCCAGCGGCTGGGTCTTGCGCAGCGCGCAGCACAGGTCCGGATCACGCTCGTGCAGCGCGACACCGTGCTCCTCGTCCTGCTCGGGCACCGTCTGGCGGGGCGTGATCGTCCGCAAGTGCACGCGGTATGACGCCGCCACCCTGTCGCGCGTCTGCAGCGTCTCCGGGAAGTGGTAGCCGGTGTCGAGGAACAGCACCTCGACCCCGGGCAGGACCGTGCTGGCCAGATGCACCAGCACCGTGTCCTGCATCGATCCGGCGACCGCGAGACGCAGTCCCGAGTCGACCGCCCAGTGCATGATCTCCTCCGCGGTCGCATCGGCAAGGGACGCAGCGCCGTCCGTTGCCAGCTCCCGCAGTCGGGCCTCGGCGAGTGTCATCGCAGGGACTCCTCGTCGGCACGGACCGCCCAGTCCGAGAAGCTCTCGCCGTCCGCGCGTTGCGCGACGTAGTTGCGCGCGACCCGTTCGATGTAGTCACCGAGTTCGGCAGATGTCACCTTGTGGCCGCGCAGCTTCCGGCCGAAGTCCGCCCGCTGGCCGAGACGCCCGCCCAGATGCACCTGGAAGCCCTCCACCCGGTTGCCGTCCTGGTCGGTCACGATCTGACCCTTCAGGCCGATGTCGGCGACCTGCACCCGAGCGCAGGAGTTCGCACTACCGTTGAGGTGCACCGAGATTGGCCGCCCCGGATCGATGTCCGCGAGCCGCTGTTCCAGCTCGGGCAGCAGCCGGTGCGCGCGCTCCTTGGTCTCGACGATTGCGAGCTTGCAGTATTCGACGCCGGTGCACGCCATGATCGTCCGGCGCCAGGGCGTCGGTTTCGCGCTGAGTCCCAACGGTTCCAGAGTACTGATCAGCCCCTCGACCGCGTCGTCACGCACGTCCGCCACGATCAGTTTCTGGTAGGGCGTCAGGCGCACCCGCCGCGATCCCGCCGCCTCGGCCGCATCGGCAACCGCCGCGAGCGTGCTGCCACTGACCCGGCCGGCGACGGCCGTGAAGCCGACGTACTTCCCGCCGCCTCGCTGCTCGCTGACGCCGACGTGGTCCATGGTGCGCGAGGGCACCGGTGCGGGCGGGCCGTCCGGCAGTGGTGTCTTGAGGTATTCGGTCTCCAGCACCTCGCGGTATTTCGCCGTCCCCCAGTCTGCGACGAGGAACTTCATCCGGGCCCGGTTGCGTGAACGCCGATAGCCGTAGTCACGGAACAACCGGACGACGGAGACCCACACGTCGGGCAACTGTTCGAGTGTCACGAACACGCCCAGCCGCTCGGCGAGGAACGGATTGGTCGACAGGCCACCGCCCACCTGCAGGTCGAAGCCGGGACCGAGCTGTGGGTGCTGCACGCCGACGAACGCCACGTCGTTGATCTCGGGCGCCGAGTCGGGCAGCCAGGCGATGGACGTCTTGAACTTGCGGGGCAGATTGGACAGGTCGGGGTCACCGACATACCGGCGGTTGATCTCGGCGATGGCCGGTGAGACGTCGACGACTTCGTCGACGCTGAGCCCGGCGACCGGAGAACCCATCACCACGCGGGTGCAGTCACCGCACGCCTCGGTCGTGGGGGGGGCCCCGGGCGCCCGGCGGGGCGCGCACAACGGGCCCGGGTCGGTAGCGAACCCGGGGGACGGGCCCAAGACCCGCGCGGGGTGGTGGGGGGGG